>CALEAR010000402.1 GCA_937943665.1 uncultured Alcanivoracaceae bacterium | reverse complement strand
AAAAGGTTCTGGGCCAGCGGTAGGGCACCAAAAACGACAGCACCTTAAACAGCTGCATATAAATGCGTAAAAACGCTTTTTCTAACGCAAACCACATAGTTTACCCCCGAAGGCCTCAATTCATTCACGGAAAAATTAGGCTACTACTTTAGAACTATTCTCAAACTTTCACATGATAAAAAAAACACAATTTATTGCCTAAAATGTGATTGAAGACAATTTTTGCACTTGCTAACGGGAATACAGTTTAGCGGTTTCTTTTAACACAACTAAGGCAAGCTATGAAACGCACACTCACAACCCTACTTATTTTACTCACCTGCTCCGTTGCTCACGCCAACCCTTATCAATATGAAGGTGGCATCGCCTATGGTCAGGTGGATTACGATGTTCTAGGTGCTTTTGAGGACAAAAGTGTCATTGGACACCTTAATTATTATTTCGCCCCGGTGGATCCAGGCTTCTATCCTTATAAAGAAGCAGCCTTTGCCAATCGTGCCAGCCGAGTGCACGCAGGTTACCGGCAAGTTCGCGGTGAATTCACACGCAAAAAAGTGGCCTCCCTTGGTGGCGAAGCCTTTGTGGGTGGTTTCTACGCTTATGCCAATGTGGATTTCAACAAATGGGATAGAAATCGCTACGTGCTAGATAAGTTTCACCCTGAGTTTGGTAAGGATGATTACAGCAAAAACAATACTGCCGATGGACAACTAGCCGTGGGCTACATGCCCGTGGATAACTGGTTACTTAGTGCTAGCTTTGATTTTGTGAAAGATCAGCAAACGCTTTCCCATGATGCACGCAAGGATCAAAAGACCTACGCCATCAACAGTAAGTACCTATTGCCTTTAGAAAACAACCGCGCCCTTAACGCAGAAGCTAGCGTGGGATACATGCAGCATGATAAAAACACTATGCTCTATCGCATTGGCGCTGATTTCTATATGACACAAAAGTTCGGCGCAGGCATTTGGCTACGCATGCCTGACCGCAGCGGCTACCACAATGAAAAAGGATTAAGAGCAAGTTACTTCGTGATCCCTGAACTTGAGTTATACGCAGATTACGTGGATAACTTTGGTTACGAAGATCACATTAAATACCTAATTATGGGAGTGAATGCTCGCTACTAAGGTTGCCAACAACCTCACAAAACACCAAGTTTAACGGGTGCCATCTCGCTTTTAGGTTGCACCCGTTTTGCTTTGTTTATAAGGTGATTTTGCTAGTTAAATTCATTTCATGTGAAGGGATACTAAAAATGAAGAAAACGTTACTCGCCACAGCGATAGCTGCACTCACCTTTGCCCCAGCAGCCTATGCCGAAAACTATCAAATGGAAGGGGGCATGCATTATAACTACGTTGATCTTGATGGCCCCGGCTCCCCAAGCAGCGATAACTTTGGCTTGGATTTCACTTACCACTTAGAAGAAGTTTCCACCTTTGGGCATCCCTTAAAGGAAGCAGGCTTCCTAGAGCGTTCCACCAATGTGGGAGCAAGCTATAACAATTGGAGTGGCGATGGCACCAAAGGCAATATTTTCAGCCTTAATGGTGAAGCCTTTATTGAGGATTTTTACCTCAGCGCTAACGTGGACATTAACTCTTGGAATTCTTCTTTCGGCAAAAGCACATACGGAAAAAGCAGCACCACGGATTTTGGCATTAAAGCGGGTTTCTTACCCACGGATGGTCTGCTACTCACCTTAGGCTATGATTTAGAAGAAAAAAGCACCGTTAAAAACGGTAAGCTCAAAGACCTTGGCACCATCTCCCTTGGTGGTAAGTTTGTGACCCCACTAGAGGGCGAAATGGCCCTTAATCTTGAAGGGGAAATTGGCTTCCAAGATGATAAAAACGACACCGTGATTTACACCCTTGGTGGTGATTTTTACTTTGACCGCGCCATTAGTGCGGGCTTATGGGTAAGTGATAGCGATGCTAGCGGTGCTAAAACCGAAGCAGGAGTGCGTGGCAACTTCTTTATCACCCCCTTGGTGAGCCTCAATGCCCACTACACCCATAACTATGGTTACAGTAAAAATAAAGCCTTTGGCTTAGGCGCAAAACTGCGCTTTTAATACCAATGGTTCACAAAAAAGCCAAGCTTTATGCTTGGCTTTTTGTGTCTGTTTAACCCAAATGTTCAAACAGCACTTGTCGAATTTGTTCGCGGTAAGTCCAATCCTCATTAGCAAGTTGATGCCGCGCCCCTTTTAAAATATGCACTTCTGGCTGCTTAAATTTCTCTTCAATCATGGCAAGGTTATGGCGCCAATCCACCGTGCCATCTTTATCTCCCTGAATCACAATGGGGGAAACCTCCACCTGCCCCGAACGCTCAAATTGCGGAACCCACTGTTTTAACGCACCGACCCAACGCGCCGATAAAATACGCGGTTGCAAAGGGTCTAAGTGCTGCAAAAAATGCAAAAAAGCCGGATCGTTGGAGTTGGGCGTAAAAGCCCTTCGCACTGTTTTGCGAAAGGGGCTAATGACACTATGTAGCCATTGAGCGGTACGCCAGCCCTTAGGGCGCACCAAGGGGGCAAGCAGGATAATTTTATCGAATACTTGCTCCCTTCCTTGGCGTAACAAATACTCCATGATGATGGCACCCCCAGTGCTTTGCGAAATCGTATGCCAAGGCTTAGGAAAGCCATTAGCTTTATTGGCTAGGCACTGCTCTAACACCTGTTGGTACACATAAAAATCATCAATACTGGCACGCTCTCCCGAGGACAAGCCATGCCCGGGTAAATCATAGCCCACCACGGCGTAATCTAAATCTAAAAGATAGCTAATCACGTGGCGATACAGGCCCACATGGTCAAAATAACCATGGGCCAACAAAACCGTACCACGGGCGTTATCCGGCAACCACGCATGCACGGCGATCACGTGATTTGCCGCTTCAAAATAACCAAAACTGTGCAATAAATTGCGACGTTGCTGGCCAAAATCAATGCCATAATACTGCGCATATCGCAGGGCTTCGCCGGCAATTTCCTCAGGCCGTTGCCATTCTAGGGGTTTCCATGTTGTTTCAATTAAGGGAATATCAAAGGGTTTGTTCATGTGTGCATGGGGCCAATCTTATTATTCGCTCTATCATACCGTGCCGCCTTCCTTAGCCACAATAAAAAAGCGCTCCGCCAAAGTGGCAAGAGCGCTTTCACATCCTTGCGTTCAGCGATTACTGAACACGTGGGTCTAACTCACCGGATTCATAACGCTGGAACATGGTTTCCAAGGAAATGGGTTTGATCTTGCTTGCTTGCCCCGCAGCGCCAAAGGCCTCGTAACGAGCAATACAAATCTCTTTCATGGCTTCCATGGAAACAGAGAGGTATTTGCGTGGATCAAACTCCGCCTTATTGTGTGCCAAGAAACGACGAATCGCTCCAGTGCTCGCTAGGCGTAAATCCGTATCAATGTTCACTTTACGCACACCATACTTAATGCCCTCTTGGATCTCTTCCACAGGCACACCGTAGGTTTCTGGGATTTCGCCACCGTACTCGTTAATCACAGCAAGCCACTCCTGTGGCACAGAAGAAGAGCCGTGCATCACTAAGTGCGTATCAGGAATTCGCTTATGAATTTCCTTAATACGATCAATGGCCAAAATATCGCCTGTGGGTGGACGGGTAAACTTATAAGCACCGTGGCTAGTACCAATGGCA
The DNA here is from genome assembly GCA_937943665.1 of uncultured Alcanivoracaceae bacterium. Classification (GTDB taxonomy): domain Bacteria; phylum Pseudomonadota; class Gammaproteobacteria; order Pseudomonadales; family Alcanivoracaceae; genus CALEAR01. The sequence continues at coordinate 217 of CALEAR010000402.1, read as the reverse complement.
ATGGCCAAGGCATCCACCTTGGTTTCCTTCACAAACTGTGCCGCTTCTTCAGGGTCAGTTAGCATTTGCTCCATGCTGAGCGTGCCCTCAGCACCGATACCATCTTCTTCACCCGCTTGTCCTGTTTCTAAGGAGCCCAAGCAGCCAAGCTCACCTTCCACAGATACGCCACAAGCATGGGCCATTTCCACCACTTTTTTGGTAACGGCCACGTTGT
>CALEAR010000401.1 GCA_937943665.1 uncultured Alcanivoracaceae bacterium | reverse complement strand
TTTTAATCACTTAGAAAGTGCCTTTCACGGGGCTCAAGAGAGCATTGATATTCGCACTTATATTTTTGATAACGATGCTTTTGCCTTGCGCATTGCTGATGATTTAAAAACGCTTTCTGAGCGGGTGCGCGTGCGCGTAATGATGGATGATTTAGGTTCTATTATGGCGGGGCTGAAGGCGCCACCGGGTGGGCACCCGCCACAGCATAACCCCCCAGGAGATATGGTGCGTTATTTAAAGCGGAATTCCGCCATTAAGGCACGCCGTGTGGGTAACCCTTGGCTTACAGGGGATCATGTGAAGCTTACCTTAGTGGATGATAAACGTGCTTTTGTGGGCGGCATGAACTATGGCGCTGAATATCGCTACCATTGGCACGATTTAATGGTGGAAGTGCAGGGCCCCATTGTGGCGCGCTTGCAAAAAGAGTTTGATAAAGCGTGGGCCCATGCAGGCCCAGGCGGGGATTTTGCGTACTTGGTGCGCACCTTAAAGTTGCCAAAAATTTTCGCCGAACCCTCAGAGGAATACCCAGTGCCTTTGCGGGTATTGCAAACTCGCACGGGTAAGCGTGAAATTTTGCGCGCTCACCTCGCCGCCATTGATCACTCCCAGCGCTATATTTACATCGCCACACCTTACTTTACGGAGCCACAAGTGATTAATGGCTTAATCGCTGCCCGCGCCCGTGGGGTGGATGTGCGTGTGATACTGCCTGAACAGGGCAACCACGGCATTATGAACAGTGTGAATGTGTTCACCGCCAATCAGCTGTTGGCAGGGGGCGTGCGAGTGTATATGTACCCTGGCATGAGCCATTTGAAAGCCGCGGTGTTTGATGGTTGGGCAAGTTTTGGCTCTGCCAACTTTGATCGCTTAAGCATGAAGGTAAACCAAGAGCTGAACCTTGCCACCTCCCACAGAGAAACAGTGCAACAGTTGCTTGAGCAGGTGTTTGCTCCGCACATTGCCCACAGTGATGAGATCTTGGAACCTCTACCGTGGGATTGGTCGGATTCCTTAGCCGGGGCCTTGGCTAAACCCTTCTAAATCAGTAGCGGGCCACCGCCATACCCGAGAACTGCTTGGAAAGATAGGTGGCATAATCATCCGTCATGCCTGCAAGATAATCGATGGCGCGCATAATGGCAGGGTAAAAGCGTTCTTCCTTGGGCAGTTGGAACAAGTGAGGCGGGAAGCTATGCTCCCCCACTAAATCGATAATGCGTTGGTGCTTGAAGTTGTGCGTGCTCTCTGCGGCATAGTTCACTGCAGCTTCCACTAAACCATCAAGCAAAGAGCCCACCACCTCAAAGGCGCCGATTTCTAGTTCCACTTTGCGGGGGTGTTCAAACACTTGGGTTTTGGCCAGCCGCTTGGCATCTCCCACCACCTGCTTTACCTCCGTTCGGCAGTGGGAAATCAAATCCCCGCTAAGGGTGCCCTTTAGCAAGGCGTCATGATGCTTGAGGAAGGCCTCCACCCCAGCTTCAATAAAACGCTCAATGATTTTGCCTCGTAACAGTGCGGCTTTACGGCCCACGCGTAGCTGTGAGTTTAAGAGTTCTTCCACCTCTTGGGTTTGGGGCAGCACTGGGCGTAGTAGCTGATACACTGTATCCCAATCTAATAACCCCATTTCTAAACCATCTTCTAAATCAATAATGGCGTAGCAAAAGTCATCCGCTGCCTCCACTAAATAGGCTAAGGGATGGCGCGCAAAACGGCCGGGCTCAAGCTCTAACATGCCATTGGCATGGCACACTTCCTTTAAGGTGTGGGCTTGATCCATAAAGGCACTGTATTTTTCGGGCCTTGGGCACTGGGGAGCAATACTGTATGCCGATAACCAGGGGTATTTTAAAAAGGCGCCTAAGGTGGCATAGGTGAGGCGCATGCCACCATCGTATTGGTGGTACTCCCCACTGGTGAGCACACGAAAACCTTGGGCATTGCCTTCAAAAACGGTGAGATCGGAGCGTTGTGCTGGCGTTAATAGGGCTAAATATTTTTCTCCCCTATCGTGAAACCAAGCGCGTATGGCTTTCTCTCCCGTGTGGCCAAAGGGCGGGTTGCCAATGTCATGGGCCAAGCAGGCGGATTGCACAATATCGCCCAAATCGGTAATGCTTTCTTGAGCTAAAAACCCTTCTTTAGCTAGCTGTTCTCCCACGCGAATAGCCAAGGTGCGCCCCACGCAGGAAACCTCTAAAGAGTGGGTAAGGCGGTTGTGCACATGATCATTGGTGGCCAGGGGGTGTACTTGGGTTTTGCGTGCTAAGCGGCGGAAGGCCCCTGAAAAAATAATTTTATCGTGATCCCGCAGGAAGGCGGTGCGGCCGAATTCCTCTTTTGCAGGGCGGTTTCCCAAGCGACGACTATTTAATAACTGCTGCCAATTCATACCATTACCCTATGCCATATGCTGTTCACCCTGTAGCCTAGCATAAGATATTGGGATTAACGTATAACAAAGGAAACGTGATGAGCGAGTTTTATACCTACACGGCTAACGATATTCATGGGCAAGAACGCTCCATGGCGGAATTTAAAGATAAAGTGGTTGTGGTGGTGAACACCGCAAGCCGCTGTGGCTTTACACCGCAATATAAGGGCCTTGAGGCTCTTTACCAAGCTTATAAGGATAGAGGGTTGGTGATACTTGGTTTTCCCTGCAATCAGTTTTTAAAGCAAGAGCCAGGCACAGAGGCGGAGATTGCGCAATTTTGCGAAAGCAATTATGGGGTAACTTTTCCTTTGTTTGCGAAAGTAGAAGTGAGGGGGGCCGGAGCGCACCCTCTGTTTCGCTATTTAACGCAACAGGCCCCCGGCGTGCTGGGCACCGAAGCCATTAAATGGAACTTCACCAAGTTTGTGCTAGATCGCCAAGGCAAGGTGTGTAAGCGCTTTGCCCCTAAGGATAAGCCAGATACCATGCGCGCTTTCATTGAATCCCTTTTGTAAGACGCGGCCACTTTAGTGTGGCAGCACCGCCACATACACGGCTAAAAAGTGGCATACGCTGCCGCCAAGCACAAACAGGTGCCAAATGGCGTGGTGATACGGAATAAAGTGCGCTAAATAAAAGAACACCCCAGCGGTATAGGTGATCCCGCCTGCCAATAATAGGCCAAAGCCTAAGGAGCTAATATTGCTAAGCAGCTCGTTGGAGGCAAACAGCACCAGCCATCCCATGGTGAGATAAATCATTAGGCGCAGCGCCTTAAGGCGATTACCGTAAATCAATTTTAAGGCAACGCCGAGCAGGGCTAAACCCCACACAATACCAAACAACCACCAACCGGCGTTGCCGCGCAAATTCACTAATAAAAAGGGGGTATAGGTACCTGCAATGAGTAGGAAAATAGCGCAATGATCAAGCAGCTTAAATAACTTACGAAGCTGGGGCTGCCGAGCGCTGTGGTATAAGGTGGAAGCGGTGTAAAGCAGCACCAAGCTGGCGCCAAAAATGCTAAAGCCCACCACCTTCCAAGGGTCATTTTCACCCACCCCCAGGGTGATCAGCAGCAGAGCACCGAAGACACTAAGCACAGCGCCCACGCCATGGGTGATGCTATTAAGGATTTCTTCGCGATGGGAGTAAGGTTCTATCACTGTGTGCACCTAAGGGTAGAATATTAAAAACAGCTGTATGCACAAGTGTATATTTTGAAGAGGTGGTGGTACAGCCCTATGTGTGACTAATGAGTGCTGAAAAAAAAGGGCAGCGAGGCTGCCCTGTTAATGCTTATTTTTTAAGGCTATCGCGAATTTCGCGGAGTAGCACAATATCTTCTGGTGTGGGTGCTGGCTCTTCCGGTGCGGGCTCAGCTTCTGCTTCTTCGCGCTTGATCTTATTAATGGTGCGAATCATTAAGAATACCGCGAGTGCCACAATAAGGAAGCTGATCACGTTGTTAATAAAGAGACCATAGTTAATGGTGGCGGCGCCGGCTTCCTGCGCTTCGGCTAGGGTGGCGAATTCGCCCTCACCTAACACAATGAAGAGCTCTGTAAAATCCACCCCGCCAAGGAGTAAGCCCACGGGTGGCATAATAATATCGTTTACTAGGCTGCTCACTATGGTGCCAAAAGCGCCACCAATAATGATACCCACTGCCATATCCACAACATTGCCTTGCACGGCAAATTCACGGAATTCTTTAATGATGCTCATGGTTTTTCCTTGCTCGTTATTGTTTTACAAAATTGATTTATAGCAAATTCAGCTTGAGCTGTCTGCTATAAAAAACATATTTAACACAGAAGCAAGCAAGATAAGAGAGCCCTTAGTGGCGTAAACCCAAATCCCTAGGTATAAAAGAGAGATTATTACAACAAAATAACGCCTTGGAGGTGCATATGAGCCGTATGTTGGTTGGTTCTATTTATTCCCGTCGTTCCCCCATGATACAGCTAGGTATGGAAGTGGGTGATGTGGTGGAAGTGTTATTGCATCATCGCTTTTTAGGGTTACCCGTGGTGGATGAAAATAAAGTGGTGGTGGGGTTTGTTTCGGAACAAGATTGCCTAAAAACTTTGCTGGTTTCTGGGTATCACGATGAGGGCAGCACCAAGGTGGAAGAAGTGATGCATAAGGAGCCGCTCACTGTCACACTGGATACCCCCATTGTGGATGTGGCTCAAATGATGCTTAACCAAAAACCTAAGATTTACCCTGTGGTGGATGAAAACCGTAAACTGCTTGGTATTTTAGAACGCAGCCAAGTGCTAGTGGCCCTGCGAGACCGGCGTCACGGTTAAAAACGTTGGGGCTGAGCTTAATGTGCCTTATTTTTCGATTTAGCCCACAATGGTATAAACTTTCAGCTTTTACATGATTTTGGAGCGAACATGAAACCAGAAACAATTGCCATTCACGGTGGTTTTGCGGGTGATCCGGAAACCCACGCAGTGGCGGTGCCCATTTACCAAACCACCAGCTACTACTTTGATAACACGCAGCATGGTGCGGATCTGTTTAACCTCGCTGTGCCTGGTAATATTTACACGCGCATTATGAACCCCACCAATGCGGTATTGGAGGAGCGCGTGGCCATGTTGGAAGGCGGCGTAGGTGCCCTTGCTATGGCCTCGGGCCAGGCGGCCATTACCGCCACCATTCAAACCCTGGCGGAGGCGGGCGATAACATTGTTACCGTTAGCCAACTCTACGGTGGCACCTATAACCTGTTCGCTCACACTTTCCCGCGACAAGGCATTGAGGCGCGTTTTGGTGATGCTAACGATATTGCCGCTATGGAAGCCTTAATTGATGATAAAACCAAGGCAGTATTCTGCGAATCCATTGGTAACCCTGGGGGTAACGTGGTGGATCTAGAGGCCTTGGCTGAGCTGGCGCATAAGCACGGCATTCCTTTAGTGGTGGATAACACAGTGGCCACCCCTGTTTTATGCCGCCCCTTTGATTTTGGTGCGGATATTGTGATCCACTCCTTAACCAAGTACATGGGCGGCCACGGCACCACCATTGCGGGTGTGATTGTGGATTCCGGTAAGTTCCCTTGGAAAGATAACCCACGCTTCCCACAGTTTAATGAGCCGGACCCTTCTTACCATGGTGTGATTTACACAGAAGCACTAGGCGAAGCCGCCTTTATTGGCCGCGCGCGTGTGGTGCCTTTGCGTAACATGGGG
>CALEAR010000400.1 GCA_937943665.1 uncultured Alcanivoracaceae bacterium | reverse complement strand
TAAGTTGGCGTCATATGGCTGTGTTACCTAATGCATTGGGCAGGCCAGAAGTGGTGTGGCATGGTGCTGCAAAAGCTTACTTGCAGGCCCTTTCACAGGGGGCCGTAGTAAAAACCCACCTTAGTATCACCGATGAGGCAGAGTATGCCCTCGCTTTTGCGGTGATCGAATCTTCTGCGTAAAACCCCTCTTTATTGATGGCTCATGGTAAACTTAGCCAACGGTTTATGCGTCCAAAAGAAATAAGAGGCACAAATGACATATCCCACCATTGAAAGTGTTGTTGGCAATACCCCCTTAGTGCGTTTGCAACGCATGGGCAAACACCGCAGCAACACCATATTACTTAAGTTAGAAGGAAATAACCCAGCGGGTTCTGTGAAGGATAGACCTGCCCTGAATATGATTTTAAAAGCCGAAGAACGCGGCGATATTAAACCAGGTGATACCTTAATCGAAGCCACCAGCGGCAACACGGGAATTGCCCTGGCCATGGCGGCAGCCATGCGCGGTTATAAAATGAAGCTGCTAATGCCAGCGAATTCCACCCAAGAGCGTAAGGATGCCATGGGCGCCTATGGCGCAGAACTGATTTTGGTATCGGAGGAAGAGGGTGGCATGGAGGGGGCAAGGGATATTGCGCAAGCCATGGCAGACCGCGGGGAGGGCTATTTGCTAGATCAGTTTTCTAACAATGATAACTGGCGAGCCCACTATGAAACCACTGGTCCTGAAATTTGGCGTGATACCCAAGGGCAAATCACTCACTTTGTTTCATCCATGGGTACCACAGGCACCATTATGGGGGTATCAAAATACCTAAAGGAGCAGAACCCAGACATTACCATCGTGGGGTTACAGCCTGAAGATGGTTCACAAATTCCTGGGATCCGTCGTTGGTCGCCGGAATATTTGCCACGCATTTTTGATGCCAAGCGGGTGGATCGCATTATGGATATTAGCCAACAGGAGGCCGAGGCCACCATGCGGCAGCTAGCCCGAGAGGAAGGCATTAGCTGCGGTGTGTCCTCCGGTGGTGCCGTGGCGGGAGCCCTACGTTTGTCTGAGGAAGTGGAAAATGCGCTCATTGTGGCTATCATCTGCGATCGAGGAGATCGCTACTTATCCAGTGGCGTTTTCCAACAGCCTTAATACACCACAGTGGCGCTAAGGCCACTGGCCCAGAAGTTGAGTAGAAATTATGGCCCGTCGTCGTTCACGCCGCCAGCGTTTACCCCAAGAAGCCTTTGATGCCAATGTGGAAGGCTTGAGTCATGAAGGGCGGGGTATTGCTCGCCTTGAGGGAAAAACGGTTTTCCTTGATAACGCCTTACCTGAGGAAACGGTTCGTTTCCGCTACAGCAATAGGCGCAGTACCTTTGATGAAGGGTATGCTGAGGACATTGTGCATGCTTCCCCCTTGCGGGTGGATCCCCCTTGTGAATTTGCCCAATTGTGCGGTGGTTGTAGCCTGCAGCACATGGCATCCGATGCTCAAATTCAGTTTAAGCAAGAAGTGCTTGCCGAGCAGCTCGCCCAGTTTGGTGGCTTGCGTCCAGAAACCTGGCTTGAACCCTTAACAGGACCTACCTTGGGATATCGCACAAAAGCCCGTCTCGGGGTGCGATATGTGCGGCCTAAGGGGACGGCGTTAGTGGGCTTCCGTGAAAAACGCAGTAACTTTTTGGCAGACATGGCCCACTGTGAGGTGCTAGTGCCGGAGGTGGGCAAGCAGCTCACTGAATTGCGTGAGCTGATTAACGGCTTAGCGGGGCGCGAACGTATTCCTCAAATTGAGGTGGCGGCCGATGACACCACAGTGGCCTTGATTTTCCGTCACATGGACCCACTCTCTGTAGAGGATTTTTCGGCACTGGTGGCTTTTTGCCAAGCGCGGGGTTGGCACTGCTATTTACAACCTAAAGGTGAGGATAGCGTACATCGCGTGTGGCCGGAAACAGGGCCGGAACGTTTATATTTTACGCACCCTGAGTTTGAGCTCACCATGGCATTTCACCCGAAGGATTTTACTCAGGTGAACATGGCCATTAACCAAGCTATGGTGCCCTTGGCAGTGGAACTGCTCGATGTTCAGCCTCACCATCGTGTGTTGGATTTGTTCTGTGGCTTGGGTAACTTCACTTTACCGTTGGCCACCCGAAGCGCCCATACAGTGGGGGTAGAGGTGAGCCAAGCCATGGTGGAGCGGGGGTATGAAAATGCCAAGGCCAATGGAATTACCAATGTGAGTTTTCACGCTTGGGATTTACAACAAAGTGTGGCGGGGCAATCTTGGGCAGAACAACCCTTTGAGCGCATTTTGATTGATCCACCCCGTAGCGGCGCTTTGGAAATGATGCCGCTAATGCCACAGTTCGGTGCAGAGAAGATTGTGTATGATTCCACCTTCGGTTATTTCAAATAATTTACTTTCAGAATAGTCCAACAAATC
>CALEAR010000399.1 GCA_937943665.1 uncultured Alcanivoracaceae bacterium | reverse complement strand
CCGGTATTTCCGCATACACATCGATAATGGCATCCGAAAACTCGGTGGGGTGGCTGGTGGTATAGCGAATGCGGTCAATCCCTGAAATATCGCGCACCAACAATAGAAGCTCGGCAAAGTCCACTTCACGGCCTTTGCTATCCAACCCACGGTAAGCATTAACGTTTTGGCCAAGCAGGTTAACTTCCCGTACGCCAAGGTCCGCTAAATGTTTGATTTCATCTAGTACGCTTTCTAATGGGCGGCTGATTTCTTCACCGCGAGTGTAAGGCACCACGCAAAAGCTGCAGTACTTGGAACAGCCTTCCATAATGGAAACAAAGGCAGTGGGGCCATTCACCGAGGGTTCGGGCAAACGATCAAACTTCTCAATTTCAGGGAAGCTAATATCCATGGCTAAAGAGCTGCTGCTTTGTGCCTCCTTTAGTAGGGTGGGTAAGCGGTGCAAGGTTTGTGGGCCAAACACCACGTCCACATAAGGCGCCCGTTTTTTAATGAGCTCCCCCTCTTGGCTAGCCACACAGCCGCCAACACAAATCAATAAATCAGGTTTTTTTTCTTTCAGTAAACGCCAGCGGCCTAATTGATGAAACACCTTCTCTTGTGCTTTTTCACGAATAGAGCAGGTGTTAAGAATCAGCACATCGGCTTCTTCAGCGTTATCTGTGGGAGTGAGCCCATGGGAGTTCTCTAATAAATCGAGCATACGCGCGGAGTCGTATTCGTTCATTTGGCAACCATGGGTTTGGATGAAAAGCTTACCTGACATGAGTTTTCCACAAATTGAGTTAATGAGTTTTGGGCGCGCATTATAGCGTGCAAGAGGGTTGGCTTGCCATGGTGCTTTTTGCTTACAGCCCTTTACGCTTTTGCTGATACTGTTTTTTGGCGGCCTTCATAAGCTGAAATAAAAGCAAAGGAGAAGGTATGCGCTGGTTAAGGCGATGGTGTTTCATAGTGGGCTGCCTATTGCAGGGAGCGCTTTGGGCCTGTTCTCAAGTGGTAGATGTGCCCCGCGCCTTGCCACCGGCAGCGCCTCATGAATGGGCTTTTGTGAGCCAAAACTTGTGGCATTTTAATGATGATATTAGCGTTAAGCGCTTGCAGGCGGTGGCAGCTTATGTGCGCAATCATTTACAAAGCCCGCACTTTTTAGCGGTACAAGAGGTGGGTTCCCATGAGATTTTGCAACAGCTTGCGGATGTGATCCAAGGCCAAGGCGGGCCCGAATATGAAACCTGGCTTATTCCAGGGCCCGATGCGGGCGGTATGCATCTGGGTGTGATGGTACGCGCTCCGTTAAAAGTGAAGCGGGTAAGCGCCTTATTCACAGAACAAAGCAGCCGCACAGCCCTGCGTTTATTTCAGCGACCGCCCTTATTGGTGGAGCTAGAAACCCCCAAAATGATGGTGGTGAATGTGCATCAACGTAGTGGAGTGGGGCTGCCACAAAAGCAGGTGGTGCAGCAGCGTTACCGGCAGGCCAATGTGTTATTCCAATGGATTGCAGATGCTCACGAGGCGGGCTATGAAATCATGCTGCTTGGGGATGTGAACAGCCACCCTAAGGCCGATGTGTTTGGGGAGCCTTTTGCGCTGTTAAACCGTTGGCCATTGCGCAATGCATGACAACTACTGCCAGAGGAAGAACGTTTTAGCTATATTTATCGCTGTGAGCGCGAGGCCATAGATCATGTGTTTCTTACGCCTCGGTTATGGCAGCGAGTGCAAAGGGCGGTGGTAAGCCGCGGTAATGCAGGCCGTTACCGGCCTTTATACCAAAGCCAAGGTGTGGCTGTGGTGTCGGATCACGATGCGGTGGGTGTGTATGTGCACCGTGATTTATAACCAACGCCGCACTTTAGCAGCATATTGTTGCCATTGGTCGCCAAAGTGCTTTGCCAGGGCCGCCTCTTCACCTTTAATTACATGCTCTTGCACGGCGTAGCACACAAAGGGCAATGTAAGCAGCATACCAGGGCTAAATTGAGCTAACGCACAGGCTAAGTGCAGTAACGAAAAGCTCACATACATGGGGTTGCGCGTAATGCGGTAAGGCCCAGCGGTGACTAAGGTGTTGGCACGGCGGTAAGGGAGTACAGTGGTGTTGTGCCGTTTAAAGGCCCACAGAGCGGCAAGCACCAATAATATACCGAGCGTAGCAGCTGTTGCAGCAATGGCATGCAAGGCAGGCCACTGGGGTAGTTGCCACTTGATCACCCGATCGAGGCTATAGCCAAAAAAGAGTCCAGTTAAATAAAACAAAGGCGGTGGCAGGCGAAAGTGAGTGTTTTGTTCCATGGAGATAACTTTCCTTTAAAAAAGTGAATAGATTGGGCAAAGAGGTGGCGATTTTTGTTGCGGGCTGCCACAGTAATACCTATACCTCTCCGGGGTAATTCATACTAACGCATGCTGTTAAGGCCAAGAAGTCTATGCCCAATAAATATTATGTGATCGATACTAACGTGCTGATTCATGACCCAAAAGCGGTACTAAGCTTTGAAGAGAACGGCGTTATTATTCCCATGACAGTGTTAGAGGAACTCGATAAATTAAAAGTTGGTAACTCTAACATTGCTGCTGATTGCCGTGCGGCCATTCGGCTTATTGATTCCTTGCTTGGTAATGCCAGTACTCAAGCCATTGAGGAAGGCGTGGGAATTGAGCGCGGGGCTGAGGGGCAAAGTGGCACCTTATCGGTACTCATGCCGCATTCACAGAATCCGCAAATCCTACCGGCAGATATTAATGATAACCGCATTATTAATGATGTGTTGGCCCTGAAGAAGGCGAACCCCCAGCATCGTTATATTTTGGTGAGTAAAGATATCAATATGCGGTTAAAAGCTCGCGCATCGGGGATTGAAGCAGAGGACTACCATAGCGATCAGTTGGTTTCTGATGTTAAGCATCTGTCCTTGGGCTTTTTTGAGCTGGAAGGTTCCTTTTGGGACCGCATTCACCATGTGGATACCAAGCAAGAGGCAGGCAACACGTGGCACCGTTTGATCACGCAAGAGGTGTTAGATGCGGTGGGTGAAGAAGCTGTATTTCCCAACCAGTGCATTTTAGATGAGCAGGGGTTTGTGGGACGTATTATTGATGTGAATGCTGAGCATTTGGTGCTGCGTCATTTATTGCCGGACCGTTTAATGGAGCAGCAAGCTTGGGGGCTTGAACCCTTAAATATCCATCAAGCCATTGCGTTGCACTTTTTATTAGATCCAGAAATTCATTTAGTAACCCTAACGGGCTCTGCTGGTTCAGGGAAGACTATTTTAGCCCTTGCCGCAGCCATTGAAATGACCATTGAACAGCAACGCTTTAACAAAATTATTGCCACACGTTCCACACCGCCATTGGCTGAGGAACATGGATTCCTGCCGGGGACGGAGGAAGAGAAAATGGATCCTTGGCTCGGCGCCATTAACGATAATATTGAAGCGCTGCATTTATATGATGAAAACCCCACCG
>CALEAR010000398.1 GCA_937943665.1 uncultured Alcanivoracaceae bacterium | reverse complement strand
CCCAATCCAGGAACTGGCTATTTTGGTCTCACCTTTGATGGCAGAGGCCATGGCAGCGGCGGTGCAAGCAGGGCATAAAGCTTATTTAGCAGGGCGAATGGTGAAACGCGCCTATGCCAGTGCTTCTTCTCCTTTAGAGGGGGTTATTCGCTAAAACCTGAAATTTGATCAATTTTTAGGTAGGCTTATCGGTTTTAATAATAAACCTCCGCCATGGGGAGCTCTTTTTTCTTAAGAGCGGGGTGGAGGTAATGCATTGATTAGGAGAGAAAAATGCAAAAGCCGATACGCTTAACGGCACTGTGCTGCAGCCTTGCTGTAGCGGCCCCCGCCTTGGCTGATGACGAAGAAATAGCCAATCTACAGGCTCAGCTTGATGCCATGCAGGCCAAAATTGAGGCCCTTGAAGAAAATGCTGAGCCGGAAAAACCAGAAAATGATTATCGCGTGGGTGGCGCGGTTCGCTTTAACTACGTGTACGAAGATTACAATGCAAGCAATAAGCGCCGTGGTGGCGAAATGGCGTTGGATATCTTCCGCATAGATTTTGATGCCAATATTGGCGATGTGCTGTTATCAGCGGAGTATCGCTTTTACGATTACATGGATGCCCTTCACCATGCTTGGGTGGGGTACCAGTTCACCGATACCTTGCAAGCTCAAGTGGGGGTAAACCAAGTTCCTTTTGGTATCCTGCCTTATGCTTCCCACAGTTACTTTTTTAGCTCCAACTATTACCTCGGCCTAGAAGACGATAACGATTTCGGTATTAAAGTTATTCACGATGATGGCCCGCTAAACTTACAGGCAGCCTTTTATTTTAACGATGAAATGGGCGGCAGCACTTCCAACGATAGCTATTCCTACGACATTATTGGTATGGCGAAGCAAGGAGAGGAGGTTTTTGATGCGGAGAAAACCGAACGTGCCACAGCCTTAGATAATAATATTACAAACTTGCGCGCTGCTTGGACTTTTGGCCATGGCACTGATTATTCCACTGAGGTGGGGGTATCGGGCCAGTATGGTGGTATGGTGGATGATGACGGCCGTAGCGTAGGGGATCAATACGCCTATGCGGCACACCTTGTGGGTAACTATGGGCCCTGGAATATTCAGCTGCAAGCAGCTCGATACGATTATAAGGTAGGTGGCGAGTGGGATCGCATGATAGTGGGCGCTTACGCCTTTGATGATACTATTGCCACCCGTGCTTCAGTGTACACCGCTAACGTTGCTTATAACCTCCCAGTAAATTGGGGGCCTGTGACCCACCTCACTTTCTATAATGATCATTCCTACACCACGGATAAAAGCCATGGCATTGAAGATACATGGGCTAATGTAACTGGGGTATCTGTTACTGCTGGTGGCGTTTTTGCCTACTTTGATATTTTCAACGGTAAAAACCACCCCTTTAATGGTGGCACCATGGGGAATAAATCCGGTGGAAAGCACAATACCCGCTATAACATTAACGTGGGGTATTACTTCTAGTTAGGCTGAGAGAATCAAGCGCCACCCTAGTGGCGCTTTTTTTATGTGATTGTTTTAGCAAGGTGCTTTTGATTGATGTGCTTCACGTGGGTAACACCGGCTAACATCATGGCAAGACGCAATTCCTTCTGCCAACTTTCAAGCAGTTGCACCAAGCCGGCTTCGCCTTTGGCGGCCACAGCGAAAATCCACGGGCGGCCAATCATCACCCCATCAGCGCCAAGGGCAAGAGCACGGAACACATCCACGCCATTGCGAATGCCGCCATCCACCAATACGGTGAGTTGGCCATTCACCGCTGCCACTATGCTCGGCAACTGTTCAGCGCTAGCGTGCACACCATCCAACTGCCGCCCGCCGTGGTTCGAAACCACAATACCATCGGCCCCCACCTCCACGGCTTTTTGGGCATCTTCTGCATCTAAAATGCCTTTTAACACCAGCTTGCCCTGCCAGTGTTCCCGTAACCATGCAATGTCTTCCCAAGTAACGCTGGGGTCGAACTGGTTATCCACCCAAGCCTTAAAGGCATCGAGATTTTTGCCGTTAGGTACTGCGTCGCTTAGGTTGCCAAAGGTAAGGGGTTGGCCTTTTATCGCCACGCGGTAAATCCAACCCGGGCGGCTAATAATTTGTGAGGCTTTTACTAACGCTCCTGCAAACCCTGTGGCTTCGAGCCCGTTGCGCGTATCGCGATGGCGCATGCCGGGCAGGGGCAAATCCACGGTAAACACCAGTGTGCGGCTGCCGCTATCCCAAGCTTTTTTTAATAATTGCTCGATGCGCTTTCTATCACGAATCATATACAGCTGAAACCAACAAGGGCTGCTGGCAGCGTTGTTCACCTCTTCAAGGGTGCAAATGCCCACAGTGGAAAGGGTGA
>CALEAR010000397.1 GCA_937943665.1 uncultured Alcanivoracaceae bacterium | reverse complement strand
TGAAACCCAACTCTGTGTCACCTGCCATAACCCAGGTAATTTAGAGCCTCGCTCTGGCCGCAGTGTGGATTTAAAACAACTAGTGCACCGCATTCACCGTGGCACTAACTTGCCCACCTTGGCGTCTGACTTTGTGAAGGAACGCGATGATATTGCACAAAAAACTAATGCCAAAGGCGGCATGGGTTTATTAGGTAAACTCGCCACAGATTGGACCAAAGTGCGTTTCCCGCAAGGGCCAACACCAGGAGATGCGGCGGGTATTACCAATTGTGTGAAGTGTCACATGGGGCCTGATACGCAAGCGCTGGTGAGTGAGTTCGCTGAAGAGCTAGGGGCTGGTGAAGATGTACAAGCGGATTTAAAACTCGCAAAAGTGACCCCTCAAGGGGATAACTGGCTCGGTGTGCGCTCCATTGAGGCGTGCCGTGCTTGCCACGATAGTGTGATTTGGCAAAACAGCGATATGGAGGCTGCTGTACCCTTATACGGCCACAAGTATTTAGATGTGGGGTATGATTTTGTGGGTCGCCAAAACAATGCGGGGCAGCATGCTAACCAAGAACTCACCGCTCAATTCACCTGCGGTACAGCAGGGGGCTGCCATGGCAACAACAAATACGATTCCTTGGATCCCTTAAGCATTGGGGTGAAATCAGGCTTTGCGCCACAAATTCAAGGTGCACACCTGAAGCTCACCCGTGATTACCTTTTGGCCAAACGTTTCTCGGTGGATTTTGTGGAAGAACCCCAAGTTTCCGAGAGTGGTGAACTCACTGCCCTTGTGAGCGTGCTCGATAGGGGCGATCTGCTTTTCCTTAACGAAGGGGATATGAGTGTCAATGTGGATCTAGGCGATGGTGCCGAGGATGTGAGCTTAGGTTTTACCGGGCGCTTAGGATGGATGCGTGATTCCCCCGATTACAACCACTCTGCAGGCACGGGGATACCGGGCAACCCTGTTACTGTTTCAGCTAGCGAGGAAGAGGGTTACATTCGCTTAACTGCGGATATTGCCGGCGCTCGCGATGGCAAAGAGTGGGAGGCCATTCGGCAGGATCTTTCCAAAGTGGTGGGCTCATTGTTTGTGGGCTTGCGCATTGGAGATTACACCATGGAATCAGAAGTGAAGGATTTCCGCTTTGATGGTGCGCCATTAGCGCCGGGTGAAGGTCGCCGTAAGGTGGTAGATTTCCTCGCTGGCTCTGGTGTGGGCCAAGCGGATACAGTAACGGGCTGGGATAAAGAGCACGGTGCGAACACGCAATCCTGTTCGAGCTGTCACTTGCAGCTGCCGTATCACTTTAACGCTAATAACAATGTGCAAGCCTGTGTCATCTGTCATAACCCGCAGCGCACGGATCTCAGTAGCCGTGGACGCTCTGCAGAAAATGGCATGATTCCGCTAGGTGAAGATGGCCAGTATGAGGAGTCCTTAGATTTCAAACGCCTTATTCATGCGGTTCACGCCGCCGGTGATGGCTTCCGTAAAGACCCTTTCTATGTGGGGACAAGCGGTAATGCTCGCCCAAGCGTAAGTGCTGATGGTGAGGTGTTAGCGGAGCAGGTGCGTGGCAACTCCTTCCCCGGCGTGCTAGATAACTGTATGTCTTGTCATATTCAGGATGAAAACACCGGCAATTGGACCTTTGAGCTCGCTCAAATTCCAGCAAAGATGGTAGGCTCCACCGCCATTACGGGAGATTGGGCCACACAAGCCTATGATGCGTCAGGCTCTCAGCATGATTTCGAGAATCATTTGAAGATGTCGCCCATTACCTCTGTGTGTAGCTCATGTCATGATGCTGGTTACAAAACTGGCGAGGGCCGCATGAATGATAAGATTCTTGATGGCGGTCCTTACGTGGGTAGCCACTGGTGGCAAATGGGTGGTATTGCACCGGGTATAGTGCGCCCAGGTGAATCACCTCAAGCCACTAAGCACCAATCTGGTAAATAAGAAGTAAAAAAAGCCCCAAAAGGATATTGGGGCTTTTTTTTGTGTTTGGTTTCAGGTTGCTGAGGTGCCACCTATCTGCTGAGGCACTGGCTATTTAGCCTTTTTTTGCGCCCATTGCTTGAGCCACGTGGGAGGCATTTTGGCGGCGTAATCGATGACTAATACGTTGTCCCACCTGGATCAAGGCTGCTAAATCTACACCGGTGTCAATGCCTAAGCCCTCAAGCATATATACCACATCCTCGGTGGCCACATTGCCGCTGGCGCCTTTGGCATAAGGGCAACCCCCTAAGCCCGCCACAGAGCTATCAAAAATGGTAATACCCTCAAGAAGGCTGGCAT
>CALEAR010000396.1 GCA_937943665.1 uncultured Alcanivoracaceae bacterium | reverse complement strand
CTTGGGCCCAAACCACCCTTGCCATTGCCTTGTTGGTACTCGCTGCCTTAGTGGCCAACTGGATTACCAAGCACGTGGTGCTGCAGGTACTAAAGCGCGTTATTGGTAAAAAGCTTAGCCCTCAAAACCAACACAATCTGAACATGCCCGTGGCCTCACGCTTGGCCAATGTGGTACCCGCTATTGTTATAAGCGCTGGTATTCACACCGTACCTCACCTGCCCGAAGCCGCAGTGAAAGTGACCCAAAACGTGGCGTTTGCGTTCATTGCCCTTACAGTGGCCGTGGCCATAGGACACCTATTAGATTACGTCAACATTCTTTACTTGCGCCGCGCAGAAAACCACAACCGCCCCATTAAGGGCTACCTGCAGCTCGGTAAGTTGATCATCTATTTAGTGGCAGGTGTATTGATTGTTTCTGCCCTCATTGATAAGAGCCCCTTAATCCTCCTCTCCGGTTTGGGTGCCATGGCGGCGGTCTTGATGTTAATTTTCCAAGACACCATTCTTTCTTTAGTGGCCAGTGTGCAAATCAGCTCTAACGGTACCGTGCGCGTGGGCGATTGGATAGAAATGCCCCAAATGGATGCCGATGGTGATGTGATCGATATTGCCCTGCACACTGTAACAGTGCAGAACTTCGATAAAACACTCACCATTTTCCCCACCAAAAACCTAGTGAGCAATTCCTTTAAAAACTGGCGGGGCATGGTGGAAGCTGGTGGCCGCCGTATTAAGCGCTCCCTACTCATCGATCAAAACAGCGTGCGTTTTCTCACCGATGAAGAAATTGAGCGTTTACGTGGCCTCACCATGTTACAAGGCTATTTAAACGAAAAACTTGAGGAAATCGATGAGTGGAACAAGGATCTTGCCGCCGAAGGTCAAGACCCCATTAACAAACGCCGCATCACCAACATTGGTACCTTCCGCGCTTATATGAACGAACTCATTACCAACCATAAGGATATCCATAAGGGCATGTCCGCCATGGTGCGCCAGCTACAACCCACCCCCACGGGCTTACCCTTGGAGGTCTACTGCTTCACTAACACCACCGCTTGCGCGGCCGATGAAAATATTCAAGCGGATATTT
>CALEAR010000395.1 GCA_937943665.1 uncultured Alcanivoracaceae bacterium | reverse complement strand
GGCCTCCCCTAAGGGGCGTTCTAGCACCTGTTCTAAATCCACATCGTACACCCACACGGTGTTGCCATCGGACACCACCAACTCCTCAAAGGGCTCCACAGCATGCCAACGGAACTGGCGTGGGCGCATCACCTGCATTTGCCCTGTGGTGGTTTGCATGCGGGTGCCATCACGATCCACAATCACTTGTTCAAAGCGGGTATCTAAGCTTTTAATGCCATCCAAGAGGGCCACTAAATCATCCGCAGCAGCGGCAAAGGCGCCCAAGGGGAATAACAAACAGGCGCTTAGGGTTGCGAGCTTAAGCTTCTTCACATTCTGTCTCCACCAGGTACTAAGACTTCTCGTTGGCCATTATGGCCAGGAGCAGATACTACGCCTGCCATTTCCATGGCTTCCACTAGGCGTGCAGCACGGTTGTAACCAATACGCATTTTGCGCTGCACAAAAGAAATGGAAGCACGGCGGCTTTCGATCACATGGGCAACCGCTTCATCGTACAGCGGATCATTTTCCGCATCATCGCTATCCCCAGGTGCCTCCATGCCCGGAATGGCGGCATTAATATCCGTATCCTCTAGGATCTCTGGTAGGTAGTTTGGTTCACCACGGGCGCGCCAATCATCACATACGCGGTGCACTTCATCATCAGAAACAAAGGCACCATGCACCCGCTCAGGCATGTTTTTACCGGTGGGTAAATAGAGCATGTCCCCGTAGCCAAGGAGCTGTTCGGCCCCCCCTTGATCCAAAATAGTGCGCGAATCAATGCGTGAGGACACTTGGAAGGCCATACGTGAGGGCACGTTCGCCTTAATTAACCCTGTGATCACATCCACAGAAGGCCTTTGCGTGGCCAAAATTAAATGAATGCCCGCAGCACGGGCTTTTTGTGCAATACGAGCAATGAGCTCTTCCACCTTTTTGCCCACAATCATCATCATGTCGGCAAACTCATCGATTACAATCACAATGGAAGGCAAATGCTCTAAATGGGGCGCTTCTTCCTCTTCGGAAAGCCCATCTTGGCTAGGCCTCCACGTCGGGTCAGGAATGGGTTCCCCAGCACTATTGGCTTCATCCACCTTACGGTTATACCCCTCTAGGTTACGCACTCCTAAAGCCGCCATGAGCTTATAACGGCGTTCCATTTCAGCCACACCCCAGCGTAAGGCGCTAGCGGCTTCTGTCATATCAGTTACCACAGGCGCCAGCAAATGAGGAATGCCGTCATAAACGGAAAGCTCGAGCATTTTTGGGTCTATCATAATCAGGCGCACTTCATCGGGAGTGGCCTTGAATAAAATGGAAAGCAGCATGGCGTTAAGCCCCACGGATTTACCCGAACCCGTGGTACCGGCCACCAACAGGTGAGGCATCTTGCTTAAATCTGCGAATACGGGGTTGCCGCTAATATCTTTACCTAAAGCAAAGGTTAAGGGCGATTTCGCCTTCTTAAATTTTTCACTGTCCACGGCTTCCACAAAGCGAATGATTTCCCGTTTCTCGTTAGGAATTTCGATACCCACCGTGGTGCGCCCTGGGATCACCTCCACCACTCGCACAGAAATCACCGCCAAGGATCGCGCCAGATCCTGCGCAAGCCCCGTAATGCGGCTGGCCTTAATACCTGGTGCGGGTTGAATTTCAAACCGGGTAATCACAGGCCCAGGTTGCACGGCCACCACTTCCGCAGACACCTTAAAATCCGCTAGCTTAGCTTCTAGCAAGCGAGACATATCTTCTAAATCGCTTTCAGTGAAGCCACCATGGGCATCGGGATCCGCGGGATCCAGCAAAGAAATATCCGGTAACGCCCCCTCACCGCTAGGCGGGAAAAGCTCCTGCTGTTGTTTTTTGCTAGGTTTTGCCGTGGGAGCAGGCACAGATTTGGCAACCACATCCGCATTAATGGCCACTGTTTTAGCGGTGGTTGCTGCAGGTGTGGGCTTGGCTTGCTGTTTTTGTTGGCGTTCCACCGCTTTGGCGCGTGCTTTCTGTGCTTTTTGCACCGCTTTTTCATCTCGGCTGGCGTTGCGCTTTTGCTGGAAGCGTTGCCACCATAGGGGCAAATTTTGCGCCACAACAATGAGGAGCTTGCCCAAGCGCTCACCTAAGGTAATCCACGATAAACCGGTGAATAAGGTGATGCCGAGCAAGAACAAGGTGAGCAGAAGTAAGGTGCCCCCCGTACCACTAAAGGCATTCAGGGCAAAGGCGCCAAGCTCATGGCCTAAGGCACCGCCTGCGTTATTGGGGAGAAAATCCGAGCCAGCAGACACATGCATGCTCAGCAAGGCGGTGCCAGCAAGCATAATTAAAATAAAGCCCGTTAAACGAATAAAAAACAAGGGCCAGCTTTGGGCGGTTTGCATGCGACGCTCTCGAAGCACCCGTACGCCCCAATACCCCACTAACAAGGGAAACACATAGGCTAAATAACCAAACCCCGCAAGCAAGAGATCTGCCGCAAAGGCGCCGGCTATGCCCCCAGCGTTTGCCACATCACTGTTGGAGGTTAGCCCTGTCCAGCTCGGATCAGAAGGATGATAGGAAAATAAGGCCAACAATAAAAATACAGAAATGGCAATGGCACCGAGCACAGCGGCTTCAACGAGGCCCCGCTGCAAATAAAGGATCCATGTGGGATGTTGTGCTGCTGTTTTTTTGCTCACCTTGAATTCACTCTAAAAATAGTAGCTAAGTCACTGATTAAAAACACCTAACAGTGCAATACTATGCCAATCAATTAAACTAAGAAAGGAAATCTCTCGAATTTTACAAGGCCGCACTAAAAGGCAAGCCACATAGTAGCACGCGGCGCCTTAGGCATACCAACCCAACAAAATATTCTATGGGATTGTTTTATTCGCTTTCGCCACCATAGTAAGATGCAGCGCAAATTTCTGAATCATTATTCATGGAGACACTATGAGCACCCCACAGCATCATCGTTTAATTGTGCTAGGCTCAGGCCCAGCCGGTTATACCGCCGCCATTTATGCCGCCCGAGCTAACCTTTCCCCTGCTGTGATCACGGGCATGGAGCCCGGTGGCCAACTCACCACCACCACAGATGTGGAAAACTGGCCCGGCGATGCCACCGGCGTACAAGGCCCAGAGCTTATGCAGCGCATGCAACAACATGCTGAAAACTTTGAGGCCAAATTAATTTATGACCACATTAACGCTGCGGATCTTTCTCAGCGCCCTTTCACCCTTACCGGCGAAGTGGGCACCTATACCTGTGATGCCTTAATTATTGCCACTGGGGCTTCCGCCATGTATTTGGGCCTTCCCTCTGAAGAGACCTTTCTGGGTAAAGGGGTATCTGCCTGTGCCACTTGCGATGGCTTTTTTTACAAAGAGCAAGAAGTAGTAGTGGTAGGTGGCGGTAACACAGCGGTGGAGGAAGCGCTGTATCTTTCTAATATTGCTAGCAAGGTTTACCTTGTGCACCGCCGTGATACCTTACGTGCGGAAAAAATCCTACAAGACCGCCTATTCGCTAAAGAAAATATTGAACCCATTTGGCACCACACCCTTGAGGAAGTGCTTGGGGATGATAGCGGCGTTACTAGCGTGCGCTTAAAGCACACCCAAACGGGCGAAGAGCAAACCCTTGATGTGCATGGTGTATTCATTGCTATTGGCCACAAGCCCAATACGGATATTTTCAAAGGGCAGCTAGAAATGCACGATGGTTACATTACCATTAAGAGCGGTTTAGCGGGCGGTGCCACCAGCACCAGTGTGCCTGGGGTTTTTGCCGCAGGTGATGTGGCAGATAACGTGTATCGACAAGCGGTTACCTCCGCTGGCTTTGGTTGTATGGCAGCCTTGGATGCTGAGCGTTTCCTCGAAAGCCAAGAGGGCTAAGCCTTCTTGGCCTAGTATTGGCTAGGCTATGGCTTAGCCAAACAATTTATTCTATGGCTTTGCACAATGGTCGCTTTTGCGGCACAATCTAGCCTTCATTTCATGTTCACTTTTAACGGTAAACAATATTCATGGCAAAAGAAGAGCAGTTAGAGTTAGAAGGCGTTGTTACTGAGACGCTTCCCAATACCATGTTTCGAGTAAAGCTCGAAAACGATCATGAGATTATTGCCCACATTTCTGGGAAAATGCGCAAGCACTATATTCGTATTCTCACGGGTGATCGAGTGAAAGTGGAAATGTCGCCCTACGATCTCACCAAAGGGCGTATTACGTTCCGCATGAAATAGTATTTACAGGCGGGTGCATGCACTCGCCTGCTTCCCCTTGCTTATATTTCTCCTTTCTTATTGCTTCATAGCCTTTTGAAATCATTAATTTTACTTGACAGAACTTACACTGTGGTGAAAGGTGTAGGGATGCGGTTTCGCTATTTTCATAAGAATAAGGTTTGCCTCGAGCGGTATGTATTTGTAAGGGGATAAAAATGGCAACGGGTAAAGTTAAATGGTTTAGTAACACCAAAGGTTATGGGTTTATCCGCCCAGATGAAGGTGGCGATGATGTGTTCGTGCATCATTCTTACATTCAAATGGAGGGTTACCGTAGCTTAAAAGCCGGCCAGCGGGTGTCTTATGATCCGCAACCGGTGCAAAAAGGTTACCACGCCACCAATCTAGTGGTATTAGAGGACGATAATTCCGAGTAAATGGGCCTAGCGCCTATTTACCTGCTTTGTTGTAACGGTATATGGCGCGCCTTATTTTATTCAACAAACCCTTCCGTGTGCTGAGTCAATTCACCACGAGCGGCGATAAAAGCACCTTAGCTGATTACATCTCTCTTCCAGGGATATACCCCGCCGGCCGTTTGGATTGGGATTCAGAAGGCCTTTTGCTGCTTACAGATAATGGTGCCTTGCAGCACCGCATTAGCCACCCGAAGTTTGGTTTGCCCAAAACCTATTATGCTCAGGTGGAAGGCATTCCCGATGCTCAAGCCTTAGCCCAATTGCAAAAGGGTGTCATGCTCAAAGATGGGCTTACCCTACCCGCCGACGCTAGCCTAGAACCCCCACCGCGATTGTGGGAAAGACATCCGCCCATTCGAGAGCGCAAGCATATTCCCACCGCTTGGCTAAAGCTCACCATTACAGAAGGTCGCAACCGTCAGGTGCGGCGCATGACAGCAGCGGTGGGACACCCCACCCTCAGATTAATTCGATTTCGTGTGGGGCAATGGCATTTGGGCAATATTGATGTGGGCGAAACCCTTGAGCTACAAGTGCCGGCACCACGCAAAAACCGCCAGCGGCGCGGCCCTCATTCAGCGCGTCATAAAAGTGCGAAAAGAAGCTAAATCGGCTATCATTGCCACGCATTGTAAATGAGGCATTGAAGATGACGTACTCACCGCGAATTACTGTGGCCACAGTGGTGGAAGACAACGGAAAATTTTTAATGGTTCGTGAAATGATCCAAGGAGAACTCCGTTACAACCAACCCACAGGTCACGTGGAAGCGGGAGAGCATCTGATGCAGGCGGCGCGCCGTGAAGCCCTCGAAGAAACCGCTTGGGAAGTGGAGCTAAACGCCTTTGTGGGCGTGTTTGTTTTCCAAGTGGCGCCTGGTGGGCCCGTGTACCACCGGTATTGTTTTGCCGGTAACGCCAAACACTTTCACGCAAAGGCCGCCCTTGATCCAGATATTTACGATACACAATGGCTCACAGCAGATGCCATTCGAGCGGTGCAAGCGCAGCATCGCAGCCCTTTGGTGCTTCCCTGCCTTGAACACTATTTAGCAGGAAAGCGATTTCCATTAGATCTTCTATACGAGCACCCATGGCCGCAACAGTAGATACACAACACCCTCTGGCAAAAGCGCCAGAGGACACTCGCATTATTTTAGGCATGTCCGGCGGTGTGGATTCCGCCGTGGCGGCTGCCCTTCTTCTTGATCAAGGGTATCAAGTGGAAGGCCTCTTTATGAAAAATTGGGAAGAGGACGATGGCACCGAGTACTGCACCGCCCAAGAGGATCTGCTTGATGCTATGCAAGTGGCTGGCGTACTGGGTATTGAATTGCACACGGCAAACTTTGCTCAAGAGTATTGGGATCGCGTGTTTGAACACTTTCTTGAGGAGTATCAAGCAGGCAGAACGCCCAACCCCGATATCCTGTGCAACAAAGAAATCAAATTCAAAGCCTTTTTAGATCATGCCCTTACCCTTGGCGCCGATGGTATTGCCACAGGCCACTATGCTCAGGTGCACCATCACGCCTGTGGCACTGGCCATGCGCAACTGTTACGCGGTGCCGATAACAACAAGGATCAATCCTATTTTTTGCATGCGGTGAGTGGTGCCAACTTTAATCGCACCTTATTTCCCCTAGGGCAATTAGAAAAAACCGAAGTGCGCCGCATTGCTGAAGCGCGTGGATTTGCCAATGCGCGGAAAAAAGATTCCACAGGTATTTGTTTTATTGGTGAGCGCCGTTTTAAGGATTTTTTAGAGCGCTATTTGCCCGCTCAACCCGGTAAAATGGTGGATGACAAAGGGCGTGAAATTGGTGAGCACCATGGCTTAATGTACTACACCTTAGGCCAACGCCAAGGCCTAGGCATTGGCGGATTAGCCCATGCCAGCGATGAGCCTTGGTATGTGGCACAAAAAGATCTTTCCACTAACACTCTAGTGGCGGTACAAGGCCATGATCACCCCCTACTCTTTAGCCAAGGGTTAACCACAGGCCCTGTGCACTGGATAGCTGGCGAAGCCCCCACCATGCCGCTGCGATGCACTGCGAAAACTCGCTATCGCCAAGCAGATCAAGCCTGCACAGTAACTCCCTTGGATGAACACACCGTTAGCGTTACCTTTGATACACCACAACGGGCCGTTACACCCGGGCAATCCGTGGTGTTTTATGATGGTGATGTGTGCCTTGGTGGTGCAGTGATAGAGGCCACCCATGACTGAATACAGTGCTATTGAACAACAAGCCATTGCCTTAAGTGCCCTCTTCCAAGCCTGTTATTTGGTGGATAAGGTTGCCACCACAGGCCAATGGGATACCGCCGCCGCAGCCCCTTTGGTGCAAGCCACTGTGGAGCTTAACCCTGCTCACTTTAATGATATTTTTCCAAATCTTAATGAGCTGCGCCTAGGCCGCGATTTGCTAAAGCAATTATTTTCGAACCAACAGCTCACCGATGGGCACAGGCGCACCTTGCAATACGCCATGACAGTAATTTTTATTAGCCGCCAGGCGCGCAAACAAACACAACTCATAGATAACTTACAACAGCGCCTGAAGGCCTTAGAAGGGCAAAAAGCCTTTTTTGAAGACATCACAGGCACAGAGCTCACTCAGCGGCTCTCCGGCATTTACACGGATACCATCAGCACCTTACCCAAGCGTATTCGTGTGCCAGGAAAGCCTGAATACTTACAAAGTGAACTTGGCGCTGCACGCATTCGCACCCTGCTGTTGTGTGCTGTACGCGCCGCCTTTTTGTGGCATCAGGTAGGTGGGCGCCAATGGCGCTTACTGTTTAGTAAACGAAAACTCATTAATGCATTAGAGCTTATGCGTTAATGATTGGTGGCGCTAAGCGCTAAATACTTATTGGAGAAACAAACTATGTCTGAACCTTTGGATCCTCTTTACGCTATCTCTCCTGTGGATGGCCGTTATGCGAGCCGTTGCGATGCATTGCGCCAAATCACCAGTGAGTATGGTTTGATCCGCAACCGCATACGTGTGGAAGTGGCTTGGTTAGAGGCACTGAGCAACCACCCAGACATTAAAGAAGTTCCCTTGCTTAGCGAAGAAGCGGCATGGATATTACGCTGCATAGCCACACGTTTTGATTTAACCGCCGCTCAACGCGTCAAAGAGATTGAGCGCACCACCAACCATGATGTAAAAGCGGTGGAATACTACATAAAAGAGCGCCTCGCCGAAAACGAAGAGCTGGCTAACATTAGCGAATTTGTTCATTTTGCGTGCACATCAGAGGACATTAACAACCTCTCATATAGCCTTATGTTATCTGAAGCGCGCAATGAGCTATTACCCGTGATGGAGCGATTAATCTCCACCCTGCGTCGTATGGCTCACCAACTGGCGGATAACCCCATGTTATCCCGCACCCACGGGCAAACCGCTTCTCCCACCACTGTGGGTAAGGAAATTGCTAACGTGGTGGCACGATTAGAGCGCCAATATGAGCAATTCTCCCAAGTGGCCTTGCTGGGTAAAATTAATGGTGCTGTGGGGAACTACAACGCCCACCTTTCCGCCTATCCTGAGGTGAACTGGCCAGAGCTGGCACAAAAGTTTGTGGAGGATTTTGGCCTTACCTTTAACCCCTACACCACACAAATTGAACCCCACGATTGCATTGCGGAGTATTTCCACGCGCTTATGCGTTTTAACACCATTTTGTTGGATTTTGATCGCGACGTGTGGGGCTATATTTCCTTAGGCTACTTTAAACAGCGCACAGTGGCAGGCGAAGTGGGTTCTTCCACCATGCCCCACAAGGTAAACCCCATTGATTTTGAAAACTCCGAAGGTAACCTCGGCATTGCTAACGCCATTATGGGACACCTGGCTGAAAAGCTGCCCATTTCCCGTTGGCAGCGAGATCTTACGGATTCCACCGTGCTACGTAATGTGGGCGTGGGTTTAGGCCACAGCCTTATTGCCTATGAAGCCACCCTGAAAGGGTTAGGCAAACTTGAGGTGAATGAAGAGCGCTTAGCAGAGGATTTAGACGCCGCCTGGGAAGTGCTCGCAGAACCCATTCAAACCGTTATGCGCCGCTACGGCATTGAAAAGCCCTACGAAAAGCTCAAGGATCTCACCCGCGGTAAGGCCATTACTCAGGAGCTCATGGCTGAGTTCATTGAATCCTTAGCCATTCCCGAAGAAGCCAAAGCGCAATTGAAGGCCCTTACTCCTGCGCTTTACACGGGTAATGCCGCTGAGCAGGCAAAGGCCATTTAAGATGCTACCCCGCTTCACCTTACCCATGGCGGCGGAGGCCTTCTTGCAACACCATTGGCAAAAAAAGCCCCTGGTGATGCCACAAGCCGCCACTGGGTTGGAAAGCCTGAGCCAAGCGCAACTGTTTGCCTTGGCTCAGCGCCACGATGTGGAATCACGCCTGATTACCGGCCGTGATGAGGGTCCTTGGACACTTCAGCACGGCCCCTTTAACACACTGCCGAGTGCAAAAGCCCAGGATTGGACACTGCTGGTGCAATCCGTGGATTATTATCTCACCCACCTTTCCTTGCTGCTTGATGACTTTAACTTCCTGCCGAGCTGGCGCCACGAGGATATTATGGTGAGTTATGCGGCAAAAGGTGGCAGCGTAGGCCCCCACTTTGATCGCTATGATGTGTTTTTGATTCAGGCACAGGGCCAGCGTGAATGGCAGCTAGGCCCCTTATGCAATGAAAACACGCCGCGGCAATCCACGGA
This sequence comes from uncultured Alcanivoracaceae bacterium, assembly GCA_937943665.1. Lineage (GTDB taxonomy): Bacteria > Pseudomonadota > Gammaproteobacteria > Pseudomonadales > Alcanivoracaceae > CALEAR01. The sequence goes on along the minus strand of CALEAR010000395.1, from coordinate 10,527 downwards.
AGCCCTCGATCTTATCGCGGATATGCCCATTGAAAGCACCCATCTTATGAACCCTGGGGATGTTATTTATTTACCCCCTGGAGTGGCCCATTGGGGCGTGGCCACAAGTGAGGATTGCATCACTTGGTCCGTGGGCTTTCGGGCCCCTCGGTTAACGGATTTGTTAGCCCGCCTCACCGATGAAACCTTAGCGGAAAACGCTAACACCCTGTATACCGATGGTGAGCGCGAGCACGTGGCCACCTCCGGTAAGCTAACAACTTGCGATGTGGCCGCCCTTAAGGAACAAGCCCTTTCTTTATTGTCTAAGGAAGCAGCTGAGCGTGCCTTCGCAGAGTTGCTCACTGAACCCCGGCAATTTCCTGAGGTTTGTGAAACGGCAGTGGAGGCCATTAAACAGGCGCACCCCGATGCGGCCATGGTGCGCACAGGTGGGGTAAGAATGCTTTGCACCCAAGAAGGCTTATGGGTCAATGGCATTTTATACCCCTTAGACACCCACTTAATTTCTTTTGCCACTTATCTTGCACAACAACGCCTGTATACTACGGCGCAACTTGATACGTATCAGTGCAAGGAAAGCCAAGCACTACTAGAAATGTGGCTAGAAGAAGGCTATTTCACCCTTCTTTAGCGAGGTAAAAATGACGTTTACAATCAAAAAAACCACTTGGGATGCGGATGAAGCCGCTTTAAGAAGCGTTCGTGAAGCAGTATTCATTAAAGAGCAGCGAGTGCCTGCTGAGCTTGAATGGGATGACAAAGATGCTGATTCAGTGCATTTCCTCGCCTTGGATAGCGAGAATAACCCTATTGGTTGCATTCGATTAATGCCAAGCGGCCAAATTAGCCGCCTTTCTGTGCTCGAACAACATCGCAACGGCGGCATTGGCAAAGCCCTATTAATGGCCGCTGCCGACGAAGCCAAAGCCATGGACATGAAAGAGATCTTCTTGCATGCGCAAACCCATGCCACTAGCTTTTATGAAGCCGCTGGCTTCACCGTTACGGGGGGCATTTTCTTAGAAGCGGATATTCCCCACCGACAAATGTTCAAACAGCTTTAGCAAAATAAGGGGTAGCTCCTACCCCTTACCTCTCTACAGGGGCAACTGCACCTCTAGCTGCCACAATTCATGCCCGCTTAAGGCGTACTTTTCCTCAAAATCCGTTAATGCTTCTTTCGCCTTGGTGAGGTGCAAGGGCTCAACCTGTGCCGAAATTTGCGATACTCCAAGGGCCACCACCATTTCTTCCACATACAGCCGCCAATTGGTGCGGCAATGCAAAAGGCCACCTAAGGCTAATAACTCTCGCCAAGCAGGATGCCCGTGCCATCGGCGCCTCAAATGAGCAGCTTTAGGCCAGGGATTAGGATACAACACATAGTGGCGCCACAACCGCCACTGCGCTTGTGCCATTAAGCGCCATAAATCCGCCGCTTCTGCACGTAACAACAAGGCATTATCTGGAAATTGAAAGCGTCGTTGGCCGCGTTGTAAGCGATCTTCCGATTGGTCCACTCCCACCACAAGTGCTTCAGGAAACTGCTGCGCCAGCATAAAAGTGGAACGCCCTGTACCGCAGCCCGTGTCAACTATTAACGGCTTTTGCATGCCCTGTGCTTCGCGCCAATGCTGCAATTGCGCAAACGCCTCTTGAGTGTGTTTGGCAATGGGGCCACGCCAAGGATGCCGTAAATGCTTTTCCACCGTGGGCACGAGGTTTTTATGCACCTCGGTTTGATTCGATACCACCGGCTCACTCACACCTAGCATTGTTTTACCTCTTGAACTCCCACACATAAAAAACCCCAAAAAGCACCCGGCCTTTTGGGGTTTGTGGTGTGCCTTTATAAAGAGCTTATAGGCTCCACACTAAGCCAACGAGAATCTCTTGATCACTCTTGCGAATATCATCCGCAGGCTTGCTGTTATGACGCAGCACATGGCTTAAACGCAAAGATAAACGGCTATTAATAGCGCTTGTGAGGCTTGTTTCAGCACGTGTGACAGAGGCACCGTCTTCGAGCTCACTGGTGATCTCCTCGCGGAATTCTGCGTTTTCGGTGATCTTCCACTTATAGCGTAGCGCCACTAATGCAACAGCATCTTTTTCCGTGCGGCTCTTGTTGGCGGACCAATCTTCCGGACGCTCTTCTAACTCACGAACACGAAAGCCAGGACCCGCTTCAATATCTAGGCGGTGGCGATCGTTTTCAATCACACGACGACCATAACCTAGTGCGTAGGTGGCTTCGTAGTTGTATCCGCTGAATAAATCTTTTTGTGCAGAGATGAGGTTAAAAATGTAATTGGCCTCATCCAGTTTACGATCTAATTTGTAGGAACCGAAGTAACGCTCCGCAATTCGTTCGTCATCACCGTCTTTATTACGCTTTTCTTCGTTACCCGCTTCTAGCTTGGCAAGATGACGCCAATTTAAAGCATCGCGTTCACCTTCCGCCTTACCGCTAAAGGCATCAGAATGGGTGTTACCACGCTTCATGGTGTAGTTTAGGCCTACTTCCACATCCCAGTTATCATTTTCCTCTTCCGCAGCCACCGCAGGCATGGCTAAGGAAGCACATGCCACAGCTAACAACACCTTACGCATATTCAAACCTTCTTAGTTGTGATCGTTTACAAATGTAAAAGGGCCGATTATCCAAGATATCGGCCCCATCTGTAAACCCATTTAGGACTTTTTAATAATGCTTATAGTTGCCCTGCTCGCAGCGCCTCTGGGCTATGGGGCGAAAGCAAGCCAATGGGAATATCAAATACGGTTTTTGCGCCACGCTCACCCGCCACGTACATGCGATGGGCGGCACGGGCATAGGCCACAAGCACACTCCCTGTGAACTCAGGGTTGCTACCAAGGCGTAAACCAAACTCCACCGCTTGCTTGTGATTGGCTTCTGTTTCGCCGCTGCGTAGCACCACGCCACCGTGGGGCATGGCGGAGTGATCACGTTGTAATTCCTCGTGGGTAATGAAATGTACCGTGGTATCAAAGGGTTCAAAATAATGCGGCATATTCACGATAGCATCACGCACTGTATCCTCATCGGCGCCCTCTTCTAGCACCACATAGCACTCACGCACGTGCTTTTCTCGGGTGCTAAGTTCAGGGCGCTCGCCTTGGCGAACCTGCTCCACACTGGCTTCGTTAGGTAAGGTGTATTGCACACCAGCGGCAACACCTGGCACACGACGCACAGCATCAGAATGCCCTTGGCTTAACCCCTTTCCCCAAAAGGTATAGGTATCCCCTTGGGGTAGCACTGCCTCACCTAACACACGGTTTAAAGAGAACAAGCCAGGGTCCCAACCGGTGGCAATCACCCCTAGGCTTTGGTTAGCTTGGGCAGCGGCATCCACAGCGGCAAAATGTTCTGGCACCTTGGCATGGGTATCAAAGCTATCCACCACCACAAAATCTTTCACGTATTGAGGGGTTTGCTCGGGTAAATCTGTGGCTGATCCACCACACAATACAAGCACATCCACCTTATCTTTGTGGGCTAACAGCTCTGATACATGCACAAAGGGGGCACTGGCGGGCGTTGTAAAGGTGCTAGGGTCTCGGCGGCTGAAAATGGCCACCAACTGCATATCCTTATTTCTATGAATCGCTGCTTCCACGCCACGGCCAAGGTTGCCATAGCCTAAAATCGCCACACGAATGGGCTGGCTCATATTGCCTCCTCTCAACATAAAACATTTTGCACATAATAAAGCCCCACATGCCGGTGGCAAGGGGGCTTGGAGAAAAGCACCTTAAGATGAGGGTTTTACCTTGCTTAAGGTGGTAGTGATGGCTGCCACAGCGCTGCCAATATCGGTGAGTTCAGCGGGCAGTATCATGGTATTATTGGTTTGTGCCAACTTGCCAAATTCCTTCACGTACTGCTCTGCCACTCGTAAGGAAACCGCTTCCTTGCCGCCTTCCTGATTAATGGCTTGAGCCACACGTTCAAGACCTCGTGCAGTGGCGTCAGCAATTAGCAGAATTTCACGTGCACGCCCTTCTGCCTCGTTAATCTGGCGCATTTTCTCCGCCTCAGAGTGGTTTATTACCTCTTGGCGCTCCCCCTCAGAAACGTTAATTCTTGCTTGGCGCTCCCCTTCAGATTGGGCCACCATGGCGCGGCGCTCACGCTCTGCACGCATTTGCTTTTCTAGGGCATCTTGAATGGTGGCCGGCAATTCAATATCAGCAATTTCATACCGCAATACCTTCACACCCCAAGGCTCTGCTGCTTCATCTAAGGCTTGCACCACCTGTTGGTTAATGCTTTCGCGCTCTTCAAAGGTTTTATCGAGTTCGATTTTGCCCACCACAGAACGCAAGGTGGTTTGTGCCAGCTGAGTGGCAGCATAGCGGTAATCATTAATCCCATAGCTGGCCGCATGAGGATCCATCACTTGCAGGTACACCACCCCATCCACCACCACTTGGATATTATCCTTGGTGACGCACATTTGGCGGGGAACATCAATCACCTCTTCCTTAAGGGTATGGCGATACGCCACTTTATCAATGAAGGGAATTAAAATATGAAAGCCTGCCTCCAAGGTTTTGGAGTATTTTCCGAGTCGCTCTACCACAAAGGCATTGCGCTGGGGCACCACACGGGCGGTTTTCGCAATGGCCACCACCGCAAAAACCACAAGTAAAAACGTGAACATAATGCCAAATTCCATGAGCCTCTCCTACTTATTCTTTTGGTTAGGGTTGGTACTGCTTACGGTTAAAGTGATACTGGTGTGATCCACAATCCATGCGGATGTATTTGGAACCAATGGCTCATCGCTATAGGCGGTCCAACGTGCTCCGCGGAAGAACACCACACCCTTACCTTGTTCAAAGGGGGTGAGTACCTCCACTCGTTGGCCAATAAGATCCGAGGCATCTTGGCTGCTTGCTGGCACCACATCGCCTTTGAACACTTCCTGAAAACGGCCGCGGGCAATAAATAGCAAGGCCACACTAAAACCAGCAAAACCTGCTAGCTGCCACGGCAAAGAGGACATGAGCCCAAGCCAAGTGAGCACCCCCACAATGAGGGCGCCCAGGCCAAAGAATACCGCCACAAAGCTCATTAGCAGGGTTTCTGAAATAATGAGTACCATGGCAAAAATTAGCCAAAACACATAGCTACTGAACACCATTTGCACCTCCTTATGTGCAAATTAAGGTTAGCGGCGGTACGGATTCCTGCGCGTACGCGGAGGGCGACGGGAGGTGCGCTGTGCACGTAATCGAGCCCGCCCATAAAGCCCAGTATATTGTTTGGACTTTAACTGCACACTGCCAGCAATGCGCTCCACTTCCTCAGGTTCAAGCTCCATCCAGCGGCCCAAACGTAATTGCGGCGGCAGCTTAATATCACCAAAGCGTATACGAATCAGGCGCGATACCTCATAGCCTTGCGAGGCAAACAAACGACGCACTTCACGGTATTTGCCGCCTAACAGTGTCACCTTATACCACTGGTTGGCTGATTCTTCCCCACCGCCAGCTTCTTCTAAGGTGGCAAACTTCGATAAGCCATCCTCAAGCTCCACCCCTGTGGTGAGGGCTTTCTTTTGTTCTTCCGTGAGCTTGCCAAAAATACGCACTGCGTATTCACGCACAAACTCATTTGAGGGGTGCATTAAGCGATGGGCTAATTCACCATCAGTGGTGAAGAGCAACCGCCCAGAGGTATTAATATCTAAACGGCCCACGAACACCCAACGCATATTGCGCAAGCGTGGTAGGTTATCAAACACTGTGGGGCGTCCTTGAGGATCGTTGCGTGAGCACACCTCCCCCGCAGGCTTGTGATACATAATAATACGACGTGCCACTTCTTCTTCCTTAACGGTTCTTATTATTTTGCCATCCACACGAATAAGGTCTTCTGCACTCACCCTATCCCCCAAGGTAGCCACTGTACCATTAACAGATACGCGGCCGGCACTAATCCAAGTTTCAATTTCACGGCGCGAGCCTAAACCCACGCGTGCCAATACTTTTTGTAGCTTTTCAGTCATTTTCCTGAGGCTCCAGCGATGAGTTTGCACTCCTCGCTTCCTGTTCATCTTCCGGTTGAAAAGATTGGTTAGCTTTAAATCGTTGATCAAATTCTTTTAGAACTGAATCAACGGCCTCCATATCAAGATCATCCAATGGATCCAATGCATCGGATGTCTCTATGTTAGCGTGATTTACATCACTGTGTTGAGCGTTTTTGGCCTTTTGTTCTGCCGCCGCTGCCTCCGCGGCCTGTTTCTCGCTTTCTTCCGCCAGGGTAATGGCTTCTAGCTCCGCAAGAGTGGGCAGATCTTCTAGGCTCGATAAATTAAAGTAATCCAAAAACTCATTGGTGGTGGCATAAAGTGCAGGCCTGCCTGGCACCTCTTTGTGGCCCACCACGCGCACCCAACCACGCTCCACTAGGGTACGCACAATTTGGCTGCTCACCGCCACCCCACGAATTTCCTCAATTTCCCCGCGGGTAATGGGCTGTCGATAGGCCATTAGCGCCAGGGTTTCTAGTACCGCACGGCTAAGCCGTGGTGGTTTTTCCTCCCAAAGCTTTTGCACCCAAGGCGCCCATTCAGCGCGGGTTTGAAAGCGGTAACCACTGGCTACCTTAATGAGCTCCACACCGCCTTTATCATAGCGCTGTTGCAAGGCCTGAAGGGCTTGCTGTATCTCCTGTGCGCTAGGCTGAGCGTTTTCCTCGAATAAATCCCGGAGTTTTTCCACCGAAAGGGGTTTATCCGCAGCAAATAAAGCCGCTTCAAGAATATATTCAAGGGTGTTTTGCGCATCAGAGAGCATCATCACCCCCTTCGTAAATTGCCTCATCCATGCGCGTGCGCACATGAATAGGGGCGCCGAACTCACTTTGCACCAGCTCAATTAACTGATTTTTAACCAGCTCCATAATGGCTAAAAAAGTAACCACTACCCCCGCTCGCCCCTCTTCCACGGTGAACAACTTAACAAAGGATACAAACTGCTTGCCTTGTAAGCGTTCTAGCACCTTGGACATGCGCTCTCGTGTGGAAAGAGGCTCTCGGGTGATCTGGTGGCTTTCATAAAGCTCCGCTCGCTGTAGCAAGCCACGAAAAGCCGTTAATAGCTCTTCTAGGGTGGCTTCGGCGAGCAAAATGGTGTTGGTCTCTTTGGCGGTGTAAGCTTGGGCCTCAAAAGTATCTCGCTCTTGCCGGGGCAATTCATCAAGATCCTCCGCCGCCTTTTTAAATTGCTCGTACTCCTGTAGGCGACGAATAAGCTCCGCACGGGGGTCTAAGCCATCGTCTTCCTCATCCTTAGCGGGGCGAGGCAACAAGCTGCGGGATTTAATTTCCCCCAACCAAGCGGCCATCACTAAATATTCCGCCGCCAATTCAAAATTAGCGGCTTCCATCATATCGATATAAGCCATGTACTGTTCAGTGATCTCGGCCACAGAAATGGTGAGGATATCCAAGTTCTGCTTACGAATAAGATACAGCAGCAAATCCAAAGGCCCTTCAAAGGATTCAAGAATCACTTCGAGGGCATCGGGAGGTATGTACAAATCCTGAGGAACTTCTGTGATGGCTTCGCCATACAGTAACCCCAAGGGAATTTGTTCAGCTGTATCCTTTACTGCCGCACTTTCCATACATGGCCCTAGGCATTATCGGTAGCTCAAACCCATGGCAGAGCGCACTTCTTTTAAAGTGGCTCGGGCCTTTTCGCGGGCGTCATCATTCCCTTCGGCAATGATACTGCGCACCAAATCGGGGTTGCGTTCATGTTCCTGTGCCCGCTGACGAATGGGCTCAAGTTCTTCTTGAATAGCTTCCACAATGGGCTTTTTGCAATCTAAGCAGCCAATACCACCACTGGTGCAGCCCTCATAAACCCAATTTTTAGTGTCCTCATCAGAGTACACCTTATGCAGCTCTCACACGGGGCACTTTTCTGGGGTGCCTGGATCCGTGCGGCGTACACGGGCTGGGTCCGTGGGCATACTACGCACCTGCCGCTCCCCCTCCGCCGGCTCTTCACTCAAGCTAATGTGGTTGCCATAGGACTGAGACATCTTGTGCCCATCTAGCCCCGGCATCCGCGATGCGGGGGTAAGCAAAGATTGAGGCTCCGGCAAAATCACCTTACCACCACCTTCTAAATCCCCAAGTAAACGCTCGCGATCCCCTAGGGTGATGTTTTGCTGATCCATCACTAAGGCTTTAGCTGTTTCTAGCGCGGAGTGATCCCCCTGCTCTTGGTACTTGCGGCGAAGATCTTGATAAATGCGGCTGGCTTTTTTACCCATTTTGCGCACCGCAAGCGCCACCGCTTCTTCAAAGCCTGGCTCGCGGCCATATAAGTGGTTAAATCGGCGGGCCACTTCACGAGTAATTTCCACGTGGGCCACTTGGTCGGCCCCCACGGGCACGAGCCCTGCGCGATAAATAAGAATATCCGCTGCTTGCAGCAAGGGGTACCCTAAAAAGCCATAGGTGGCTAAATCTTTCTCTTTTAATTTCTCCTGCTGATCCTTATAGGTGGGCACACGTTCTAGCCAACCTAGCGGGGTCATCATGGAAAGGAGCAAATGCAACTCAGCGTGTTCTGGCACCTGAGATTGCACAAAAATGGTGGCCGCGGAGGGGCTCACCCCAGCTGCTAGCCAATCAATTACCATGTTCCACACGTTTTGTTCGATCACGTGTGGGTTTTCATATTCAGTGGTGAGCGCATGCCAATCCGCCACGAAGAACATGCACTCGTATTCATGTTGTAACTTCACCCAGTTTTTTAACACCCCATGGTAATGGCCGAGGTGCAAATGCCCCGTGGGGCGCATACCGGATAACACACGTTGAGAAGAAACAGTGGCGCTCAAGTCCGACTCCATTTACTGGTTACATAATTAAAACGCTGAAGTATAGCGAATCCGTAATGCCTTCAGCTAGCTATTCCTAATAAATCGCATCCAAGGGCCCTGCTCCCTCGCGAATAATCTCTGGGCCTGTGCCATCGGCCAAGGAGATTACCGTGGTTTCTTCCAAGCCACCAAAACCACCATCAATAATCACATCCACCTGATGGCCTAACATGTTGGCAATATCCACCGGATCTGTGAGTGGATATTCATGATCGGGCAACAACAAGGTGGAAGTCATAATGGGCTCACCGTATTCCTCAAGCAGGGCTTGGCAAATGGCGTTATCGGGCACCCGAATACCAATGGTGCGTTTTTTGGGGTGCATTAGGCGGCGCGGCACCTCAGTGGTGCCACGTAAAATCCAAGTATAAGCCCCAGGGGTTTGAGCTTTTAATAGGCGGTAATCCGTATTGGCCACCTTGGCATACACAGAGAGCACCGATAAATCACGGCACAACAGGGTAAATTCATGCTTTTTATCTAAACGACGCAAGCGAATAAGCCTATCTAATGCGGCCTTCTCGCCCACCGCACAACCAATGGCGTAAGTGGTATCTGTGGGGTAAACAATAAGCCCACCTTGGCGGATCACCTCCACCGCTTCGCGAATGAGTCGTGGTTGAGGGGTTTCTGGGTGAATATGCAATACATTAGACATGGTTCGCCTCTCTTATATTATTCCTTAAGGGTTCAATGTGTGATCTCACAAAAGGTGTACCCTCTTTAAGGGGTGGAATCTTGCCTAAGGTTAACCACTCCTGCTTAGGGCTATGGAAATCTGAACCGCCCGAAGCCACCAAGGGGAAATCCGCCATGCATTCATAAAGCAGCGCCTCTTGTTGCGCATTCAGCCGCGGTAAGGCCACTTCTAACCCTTGGCCGCCGTGTTCACAAAACTCTGTGAGCAAGCGCCGCAACTTCATACGGGTTAAGCGGTAACGGATGGGATGGGCAATCACACTCACCCCGCCGCTTTGTTGGATCACCTCCAACGCCTCAAACATACTGACCCATGGGGTGCTAACATAACCGGATTGCCCTGCCTTTAAAAAGCGATTAAAGGCATGCTCAATATCGCGCACCTGGCCTTGCTGCACCAGCCATTGAGCAAAATGGGGCCGCCCAGGTGTCTGAGAACCCGCCAGCTGGCACACACCCTCGTAGGTGCCCTTAAGGCCTGTGGCTTTATCCAAGCGCTCGCCCATTTTTTTAGCACGCTCTCGACGTGCGGCTTTTTGTTGCTGCACTAAAGCTTGAAACTCGGGCGCTGTAAGATCCATGCCTAACCCCACAAGGTGTAGTTCCACCTTATGCCATTTCACCGAGAGCTCAATGCCGCTGATCAATTCCACCCCCAAGGATTGCGCCACGGGCAAGGCTTCTTCATAGGCACTCACCGTATCATGATCGGTGATGGCCAGGCTTTGCACTCCCTCTTTTGCCGCCAGCGTAACCAAAGCAGTGGGGGAAAGCTCCCCATCAGAGGCGGTGGTATGACAATGATAATCGTAAATCAATGTTGGCATTTTTTATCCTTTACTGAACAACTAGGGTACTCTTAACAGGCATCAATACCAAGGGTGTCC
>CALEAR010000394.1 GCA_937943665.1 uncultured Alcanivoracaceae bacterium | reverse complement strand
CTTCAAAAACTCGTTTTTCTCGACCGGCTTGTACTTCGTTTGTACGTGTAAACTCCGGATTCAACTTTTCCAGCACTTTATCAGGATACAGATAATACTGCAGATACGTATTAGGAAGATAATCCGGAAAATCACGTACCATTTGCTCCACCATTGCATAAGTGTCTAACCATGATTGGATTTAGCCGCACGAGGGCTAGATGTATCGGGCTTAGAGCTGGTGGTGAATTTCGATATGCCACGCAGTGGCGATGACTATGTGCATCGCATTGGGCGCACGGGGCGCCAAGACACCCCAGAGGGCAAGGCAATTTCCTTGGTCACCAGCGATGAGTGGCGCTTGATGTCGAGCATTGAACGATATCTGCGGCAGCAGTTTGAGCGACGTTTAGTGCCTGAGGTGCCCGGTGTCTTTAAAGGGCCTAAGCGTGTGAAGGCCTCAGGTAAGCCTGTGGGACCTAAGAAGAAAAAGAAAGCGGATAAAAAAGGTACAAAGGGGCGTCAGCGACGCGGAAAAGCCGTGAACACAGCCCAAGGCTACGCTAAGCCAAAACGTCGTAACGCACCACCTAAGCCATAACATGAATAGGTGTTTTATGAAGTTGCCAACGGCGCAAGCGTTACGCCAAATCCGAGGTGTGGTATTTGATTTGGATGATACGCTAGTGGCCTCGGGCCTGAATTTTGTGGCCATACGCAAAGCAGTGGGTGGGCCGCCGGAAATGGGCATTATTGAATATATTGATACTTTAACCGGCGAAAGGCGTACCCAAGCGGAAAGTACCTTACGTGAAGCAGAGTGGGAGGGGGCTCAACGTGCCACTTGGATGCCCCATGCTAAGGCGTTAGTGGAGGATGTTCAGCAGAACAACTTACCCATGGCCATATTAACCCGTAATGCACGTGATATTTCACAGGCCATGATTCAACGATTGAATATTCCCATTAGCACACTGGTGGCTAGAGAGGATTGCCAGCCCAAACCAAACCCAGAAGGCTTGTTAATGATCGCTAAAAAGTGGCAAATGGCGCCGGAACACATGGTGTATATTGGGGATCATGTTTACGATATAGAGGCTGCCTTGGCCGCAGGTATGGTGGCGTGTTTGTTTATTCCCGAGCATAAAAAAGGGCGCCATAAAGAGGATTATAACGCCCACTGGGTGGTGGAAGATTTGCGCTCACTGTTTGGTATGGGCGCGCAAAAATAGGAAGCATGTATGCAGCACATTCATATTTTAGGTATTTGTGGCACCTTTATGGGAAGCCTCGCATTACTCGCCAAGGAGTTAGGGCTAACGGTTACCGGCCAAGATCAAAATGTGTACCCCCCCATGAGTACGCAACTTTCCCAGGCTGGCATTGCTATTACACAGGGTTATGCCGCTGAGGATTTGCTGAGGCTGATGTATTTGTGGTAGGTAACGCCATTAGCCGTGGCAACCCCGCGTTAGAAGCGATTTTGAATAAGGGGCTGCCTTACATATCGGGGCCGCAATTTTTGGCGGAATATGTGTTGCCGGAACGTTGGGTGGTGGCGGTGGCAGGGACCCATGGGAAAACCACCACTGCCAGCATGGTGGCTTGGATACTTGAGAACAATGGGCTTTCACCGGGTTTTTTAATTGGTGGTGTGCCGCAAAACTTTTCTGTTTCTGCGCGTTTAGGCAAGACCCCTTTTTTTGTGGTGGAGGCCGATGAGTACGATACGGCGTTTTCAGATAAACGTTCCAAATTTGTACATTACCGGCCACGCACTGTGATTATGAATAATTTAGAGTTTGATCACGCTGATATTTTTGCCGATCTCGCCGCTATTCAAACACAGTTTCACCACCTTGTGCGTATTGTGCCTGGCCAAGGACAAATTATTTTACCCGCAGGAGTGGCGGCCTTAGAGGAGGTGCTAGCGCAAGGCTGTTGGAGCCCTGTGTTACGCTTTGGTAAAGATGCAGATGTTACTGTGCGTCTGCTGAAGGCCGATGGTTCAGCCTTTGAAGTGCAAAAACAACAAGAAGCGCCTGTACAAGTGCATTGGTCGCTCACCGGTGAACACAATGTGAACAATGGTGTGGCTGCCATGTTGGCCGCCCATCATTGTGGTGTGACCTTGGCGGATGCGGCACAGGCGCTTTCCCAATTTGTGGGTGTGAAGCGGCGTATGGAGCGCCTTGGCACCGTAAAAGGGGTGACTGTTTACGATGATTTTGCCCATCACCCCACTGCCATTCATACCACGTTAGAAGGTATTCGCCGACAATTAGGTGAGCAGGCAGAGATAGTGGCGCGAATTGAACCGCGCTCAAGTACCAGGAAAAGGGGGGTGCATAGCGGGCGTTTAATGCCCTCTGTGGCATTGGCCAGCGCTGCCTGGTGGTACCAAAGCCCTGAGGCGAATTGGTCGCTGGAAGAGGAGGTGCAAGAAAGCCCCGTGCCCGCTCGAGTGTTCCATTCTTTAGAAGATATTGTGGAAGCGGCCTCAGCCTTAGCACCCGAAACGCACTTAGTGATTATGAGTAATGGTAGCTTTGGCGGCGTTCATGAAAAGATTTTAACAGCATTGCGCCATAAGGAGGCTTAATGAAACCCTCAGCTCGCAAACGTTTTACCTTAGCGTTTACTGGCGCTTCCGGAGCCTTGTATGGGTTACGTTTGCTTGAATTGTTGCTAGCAGCTGATGCTGAAGTCTTTGTATTGATTTCAAAAGCAGCACGCGTGGTAATTGGCACAGAAACCCCACTGCGTTTACCGGCGGGCACCAAGGCCACGGAAGAGGCTTTGCGTGAATATGTAGGCCATGGGCAGG
>CALEAR010000393.1 GCA_937943665.1 uncultured Alcanivoracaceae bacterium | reverse complement strand
TGCCGCTGCCCTTGTTGTTTTACTAAAGCGAGCTGGGCATCCTTGGTTTCTAAGCTAGGTTGGTGGGGGAAATCAAAGCGCACGCTGATGTCATCAAGCACCACACTGCGCTGCTCATAGGCAATATCAAGCAGTTGACGCCATTGCTTTTCATCTAATCCCGCACCTAAGGGTTGGTTGTCTTGCCCGCGCAAGCGCACCCTTCCCGTATCGTCCATCACTAGGTGCAAACGAGCTCCCGTTAAACGCAACTGCTCAATTTGCGGACGCCACCGCCACAGGCTGCGCCAAGGGTTAAAGGTAATATTAGCAGCATCCACCGATAAGGGAGTGGCGCCATCATCTTCAGGAATAAATGCAAGGCCAGTGAGCTCAATAACAGGAAAGAAGCCCTCCACATGTCCTTGCAACTGTTCAATTTCTAGGGTGACGCCTAATTGCTCATGCAGCTCTGTTTCCATCCATTGCACCACATCGGGCAACCACTGCATACTCACTCGCACGAGCAGCGCACCTAGCAACAGCAGCAATAAAAAAAGGCCAAGCAACCAAGCCCCAATACGTTGGAGAAGGGAGGAGGTTTTCGCCTGTATTATTGCCTGCTTTGCCATATTGCCACTCCGGCGCTTTCTAGCATGTGGGCGGTTTGTGCCAAGGGCAAGCCCACCACATTGCTATAACAGCCTTCAATGGCTTCCACTAAGGCAGCACCATACCCTTGGATGCCGTAGCCTCCGGCCTTATCAAAGGGCTCCCCGGTGGCCACATAACGTTCAATTTGCTCCAAGGTAAGCGTGCGCATGATCACCTGCGTGGCCACTGTTTGTACTTCCACACCTGATGGGGTGCATAGGGCCACTGCAGTCAACACCCGATGCTGACTACCGCTAAGGCGCTGCAAATTCGCCAGCGCTTGAGCTCGTGAGGCAGGTTTACCAAGTAAGCCTCCCTCAAACAACACCACCGTATCCGCCCCTAACACTGCTGCCTTTGCCGAAGCCACTTGCTGCCAACCGACCTGTGCTTTTGCTTGCGCTAAGCGTTGCACATAATCTTTAGCATTTTCTAAGGCTTGAGGGGTTTCATCCACCGCCACTTGCGGAAGCACCTGGAACTCCACCCCAATTTGCTCTAATAGCATTTTTCTTCGTGGTGAGGTGGAAGCCAAAAATAATTGCATCATTAGCGCACCATAAAACGAACTTGAATCACACGCAAAATATTTAACATGGGGCGCCACAAAATGGCTGAAACCAACACAGGCAACAAGGTGGCCAAAGGCGATAATGTGTTTTGCCCAAGCGAGCTTTTGAAAATATGCACTGCAAAAGCCCCAACGCCCAATAACAAAAACACAGCGATGGATTGCTGCAAGGCACCATAAACCCGCAACCTGGTGTAACTGCTAAGGGTAAGATATGCCAATAAGGCCAAGGCAATGCCATAAACACCTAAAACTTGCCCCAAAAGCACATCTGTGAGTAGCCCCGCCACAAACCCTGTGAACACACCCACGCGTTGGGGCAGGGCTAGTATCCAAAACACCAACACCATTTCAATCCATAGGGGACGTCCCACGGAAAGGGAAGCAGGCATGGGAAGAAGCTGCAACAAACCGGCCACTAAAAAAGTAAAAACCATCACGCTCGTGCCTGAAGCAGGTTGTACTCGCATTATTCTTCACCCTCTTCCTGCGCCACCATCAACACATGGGAAACCTTATCGATTTCCGCGGTGGGCATGGCTTCCACCGTCATGTAAGGATCACCCGGTTCCACATGCACTGCCACCACCTTGGCCACGGGGTATCCGGGAGGGTAGCGTTGATCCAAGCCGGTGCTCACAAGCAGATCCCCCTCTTGCACATCAGCGGTGGTGGGCACATACAATAATCGCAACTTATCCACTTGCCCTGTGCCAGCCAAAATGGCGCGCACACCATTGCGGTTAATTTGCACAGATAAGGCATGGCTAGAATCCGTGATCAATAACACACGTGCAAAAGAGGAGCCCACCTCCACCACTTGGCCGATTAACCCCTTGGCATCCAACACGGCTTGCCCCACGTAGGCCTTTTCATTGGTGCCTTTGTTCACCACCACCTCTTGGCGGCTTGGATCAGGATCTATGCCAATAATTTGGGCTGTGGATACTTTAGTCTCTAATTCAGCTGCAGAGTTAAGCAGTTGGCGTAAACGTGCATTTTCTGCCTCTAACACCGCCAGTTTTTGCACGCGTTGCTGTAGCACTAGCAATTGCCGGGACATGGAGGCATTTTCATTAATAAGTTGGCGACGACTTTTCGTTTGCTGTTCTCCCCAATTCAGGGAAGCCGTGGGCAAATGCGCCACATAGTGCAAAGGCGCCACCGCATGGGATACCACCCAACGAACCTGTTTCAGCTGATCTGTTCTGTGATCCACAAACATAAGGACGAAGGAAAGCAGCGCCACCAATAGGAGACGATATACAGGCTTGAGAGAGCGCGAATATAAACCTTTGATGGTAGCCTCCGAGGGAGTGCTGGGAATGCAACACAGGGCCCGCAAGAGGCGGGCCTACCGTGATTAACTTAGCGTTAGTCCTTCCATTCCTTGCGTATCTATGAGTTCCAGAGCACGGCCGCCACCACGTGCCACACACGTTAGAGGCTCATCAGCCACAATCACAGGCAGGCCGGTTTCTTCACTAATCAAACGATCTAAATCGCGCAGTAAAGCACCACCACCGGTGAGCACAAGACCACGCTCAGCAATATCAGAAGCCAACTCTGGCGGAGAGGCCTCTAAGGCGCTTTTCACAGCGTTTACAATACTGGATAAAGGGTCTTTTAAGGCTTCTAAAATTTCTTCACTATTGAGGGTGAAACTCCGAGGCACCCCCTCTGCAAGGTTGCGCCCGCGCACATCAATTTCTAACACCTCATCGCTTAAATAAGCGGTGCCAATTTCTTGTTTAATACGCTCGGCGGTGGATTCACCAATGAGGCTGCCGTATTCCTTGCGCACAAAGCCCACAATGGCTTCATCAAAGCGATCCCCGCCCACGCGCACAGATTCGGCATACACAATGCCATTAAGGGAAATAATGGCGATTTCTGTGGTGCCACCACCAATATCCACCACCATGGAACCGTGAGCTTCATCCACGGGCAAGCCCGCACCTATGGCCGCCGCCATGGGCTCTTCAATGAGATACACTTCGCGTGCACCCGCGCCATAAGCAG
>CALEAR010000392.1 GCA_937943665.1 uncultured Alcanivoracaceae bacterium | reverse complement strand
CTAAACGCGATAAGAAGATGTCTTCCGCATCCACTTTCACCACGTTGACGCCCATATTCTCAGCAAACATTTCCATTACCTGTTTGCCCTCATTCAGGCGCAGCAAGCCGTGATCCACAAACACACAGGTGAGTTGATCTCCAATGGCTTTATGCAATAAGGCGGCCACCACAGAGGAATCCACACCACCAGAGAGGCCTAAAATCACTTCATCCTCGCCCACTTGCTGGCGGATATCCTTAACCGCTTGCTCAATAATGGCTTTTGGGGTCCAGGTTTTTTCACAACCGCACACTTCCACCACAAAGCGCTCTAAAATACGTGTGCCTTGCGGGGTTTTATTCAGTTCAGGATGGAAATGAACCCCGTACAAGTGGCGTTCTTTGTCGCTCATGGCAAGCACGGGCCAATCCTCGGCTTCGGCAGTGATTTCAAACCCTGCAGGCACCTGCACCACCTTGCCTTGCTGCTTAAGCCACACATCAATTTCAGGCGCATTATTCTCCTCATCATCGCTGAGCTCTGCGAGCAAAGGATCTTCCTGTGAAAGCACCTGAATACGCGCCATGGTGGCCGCCTCATGCTCAGTATCGAGCACAGCCCCCCCAAGCTCTTGCGCCAACAACTGCATACCGTAGCCAATCCCTAACACAGGCACCTGTGCTTTAAGTATAAACTCAGGCAGCGCTGGCGATGACACTGAAAGTGGAGTTTCACCAGCATCAGAAATAATGACACCCGCTGGGTTAAACGCCTGAAACTCCTCTTCAGTGAGATCAAACACACGCACTTCGCAGTACACGCCAATATCACGCACTCGACGAGCGATCAGCTGTGTATAAGGAGAACCATAATCAAGCACTAAAATTTGCTGATGCTGTTTGCTACTCATGTTGTTTTCCAGTTAATGGCTATGGTTGAAGTAAAGAAGCCCCTGAATAGGGGCTTCAAACAAGTATGTACAAGAAAGCGCCTCTCTCTAACTTACAGGATAGTTAGGAGCTTCTTTTGTGATCGCCACATCGTGCACGTGGGATTCGATCATACCGGCGTTGGTAACCTTAACGAACTGCGGCTTAGTGCGCATTTCTTCAATGTCTGCACAGCCTGTGTAGCCCATGGCAGCACGTAAACCACCCATTAACTGGTGGATAATGTTAGTCATGGGGCCTTTATAAGGTACACGCCCTTCGATACCCTCTGGCACTAGCTTTTCAACGCCAGCGCTGGTGTCTTGGAAGTAGCGATCACTGGAACCTGTTTTGCCCGACATGGCGCCTAAGGAGCCCATGCCACGGTAGGCTTTGTAATAACGACCTTGGAACAACTCCACTTCACCGGGAGCCTCCTCGGTACCTGCCATCAAGGAGCCCACCATAATGGCGCTCGCACCAGCGGCAATGGCCTTAGGCACATCACCGGAGAAACGAATACCACCATCGGCAATGAGGGGAACATCTTTTCCTTCTAAGGCTTTAGCTACGTTAGCAATGGCAGAAATCTGTGGCACACCAATACCAGTTACCACCCGTGTGGTACAAATGGAACCAGGGCCAATCCCCACTTTCACCGCATCCGCACCCGCTTCCACTAAAGCGAGGGCAGCTTCTGCAGTGGCAATATTACCGCCAATCACCTGAATGTGAGGGAAATGTTTTTTCACCCAAGCCACACGCTCGATGACCCCGCGGCTATGGCCATGTGCAGTATCCACCACAATCACATCCACGCCGGCCTCCACTAAGGCTTCCACGCGCTGTTCGGTATCTGCAGATGTGCCCACCGCAGCACCCACGCGTAAACGGCCAAGGGAATCTTTACAGGCGTTGGGGAAGCGCTTCGCCTTTTCCATATCCTTCACGGTAATCAGGCCGCGCAAAGCGCCTTCCTCGTTCACCACTAGGATTTTTTCAATGCGGTGACGATGCAGTAATTGTTGCACCTCATCGGTGGTGGCCCCTTCTTTTACGGTGACCAACTTATCTTGTGGCGTCATCACCGCCGCCACAGATTGCTGGTACTCGGTAACAAATCGGGTGTCACGGCTAGTGACAATTCCCACGAGTTTATCGTTTTCCACCACAGGCACACCCGAAATATTGTGTGCATCGGTTAGCGTTAGCAGCTCCGATACCGTGGTATCCGGGCTGACAGTGATGGGGTCTTTCACCACACCACTTTCATATTTTTTTACCAAACGCACTTGGTGCGCCTGATCCTCAACTTCCATATTTTTATGGAGGATACCAATACCGCCCTCTTGGGCCATACCGATGGCAAGGCGATGCTCGGTAACCGTATCCATGGCCGCAGAGACCAATGGAATATTGAGAGAAATTTCACGAGTTAAACGAGTTTTAAGGCTGACATTTTTCGGCAGTACTTCAGAATAAGCAGGAATCAGAAGAACATCATCGAATGTCAGTGCTTCTTGCGCAATTCTAGGCATAAGGCACCGTTACTGTTCTAGCGGAAGGTAGCGCGCAATTATAAGCAAAAATCTTGCCAAGGTAAACGTTAACCACTAGCGATTTCATATTAACAAGGTTAGGCTTAAGAGCCTTTCAGCAAAGCACCTATAGCATGAACACGAGGCAGCAACAAATTCTTACGGTTAGCCAGCTTAACCACCAAGCTCAATTGGCGCTTGAAGCCATGGGAGTGGTATGGATTGAGGGCGAAATCTCAAACCATGTGCAGGCAAGCTCGGGACATCATTATTTCAGCCTTAAGGATGACAAATCCCAAGTAAGTGCCGCCTTGTTCCGTTTTCAAGCTAGGCGTGTGCGCTTTCCCCTACGTGATGGTCTTGAAGTATTGGTGCGGGCCAAGGTCAGTTTGTACAGCCCGCGGGGCAGCTACCAAATTATTGTGGAACACATGGAGCTTGCCGGTGAAGGCCGCTTACGCCAGCAGTTTGAGGCACTCAAAGCCAAGCTAGCAGCCGAAGGCTTATTTAACGAAGAAAGTAAGCGCCCACTACCAAGATACCCAAAACATATTGGGCTAATTACATCACCCAGCGGGGCAGCCTTACAGGATATGCTACGTATTTTATCCCGCCATGGGGCTCATATTCCGGTGAAACTCTACCCAGCCCTTGTGCAAGGCAAAGAAGCTCCCACAAGCTTAAGGGCCGCCCTTGCCCAAGCGGTGCAAGAGGCGCAATGCGATGTGTTAGTGATAGGCCGTGGCGGTGGCTCTCTAGAGGATTTATGGGCTTTTAATGATGAAGCGCTCACCCGCGATGTGGCCCATTGCCCTATTCCTATTATTTCCGCCGTGGGCCATGAAATTGATTTTTGTTTAACAGATTTTGCCGCCGATTGGCGTGCTCCCACCCCCACTGCTGCTGCGGAAGAGTTAGCCCGTGCTAGCGCTCAGCTGCCACAACAACTCCACTACTATGAGCAGCGCCTTGAGGCAGCCATCAAGCGACATCTTTCTCGCCTCACGGAGCAACAGCATTATTTAGCACGGCGTCTGCGCCACCCTGCCGCCACACTTAGGCAGCATGAGCAACAGCTAGATGAACTGCATCGTCGCTTGGAGCAACACATGTTCCATCACTTGCAACGTCTTAAGCAACGCCAGCAATATACGCTCGCACGTTTGCCCAACGCGGCCCGGCAGCAACTTAATGCCGCTCAGCTCACCATCAATGGCTTGGCCAAACGTTTTGCGGCCCACTCACCCTATCGTCAACTACAACAACACAGGCAACGCTTACACCGTGCGCAACACGCCTTAGCCGGCCCCCTTCGCCAACAAATTAACCATCATGGCTTACGTCTACATTGGATAGAGCAGCAATTGCCTCAAGCCATGCAACATTCGCACCAACAAACGGCACAACGTTTAGCTCATATGGCTAGCCGTTTAGAAAACAGCAGCCCTTTAAAGGTATTGGCCAGAGGTTATGGGTTAACATTGCACCAAGGCAAACATGTTCGCAGTGTGCAACAGATACAGGTGGGAGATACCATTGAGCAGCGTCTCAGCGATGGTCACTTCACCGCTGAGGTCACTGCCATTGAAAAGAAAACCTCTTAACGCTTATGGCGTTTAATGAGGCGCTTACGGCGGCGGCGTTGCCTTTCCGTCAAAATATTTCTACGCCCTTCGTAGGGGTTTTTCCCCGCTTTAAATTCCACTTTCACCGGCGTTCCTTCCATGTTTAACACCTGACGAAAGCGATTCTCTAAATAACGACGGTAATCATCGGGGATGCCCTTTTCATGGTTACCGTGAATAATAATACGCGGCGGGTTACT
>CALEAR010000391.1 GCA_937943665.1 uncultured Alcanivoracaceae bacterium | reverse complement strand
AATTTGCGAAATGGCTAAATAGCTCAAGCCCTGTACCCGCTCAGGCACAGGCACTCGTTGCTGCAGGTGTAAGGCCTCACGCACAGTGGCACAGGCACTTAACACCAGGGCCAACATCACCAATAGGCTGATTCGGCACCCTTGTTTTTGAAGGTAACTCACATTGTTCTCCACGCTATGCACCCTGCACTCACAGGGCGCTTAGACGACACAGCGGATTAAAGTTCCACCACGGGAATCTTGCCAATTTTGGCCTGCCAAGCGCGCGGGCCGGTTTTATGCACCGATTCCCCCTCGCTATCCACTGCCACCGTAACGGGCATGTCCTTTACCTCAAACTCGTAAATGGCTTCCATACCTAAATCCTCAAAGGCCACCACACGGGAGCTGCGAATGGCTTTTGAAACCAAGTAAGCCGCACCGCCCACCGCCATTAAGTACACCGCCTTGTTATCTTTAATGGCGGCAATGGCTTCATCACCACGCTCTGCTTTACCCACCATGCCAATAAGGCCAGTGTCTTCTAGCATGCGGCGGGTGAATTTATCCATGCGTGTGGCTGTGGTGGGGCCGGCCGGTCCTACCACTTCATCGCCAATGGGGTTCACAGGGCCCACGTAGTAAATAAATTTGTTGGTGAAATCCACAGGCAAGGTTTCACCGCGCTCAAGCATATCCACCATGCGCTTGTGGGCTGCATCACGCCCTGTGTACAACTTACCGCTAAGCAGCAAGGTATCCCCGGATTTCCAGCTTTGTACTTCCTCAGGGGTAATGGTATCCAAATTCACTCGCTTGGATTTACCATCATTGCCCCAGGCAATATCGGGCCAAATATCTAAATCAGGGGCCTCAAGGGTGGCTGGGCCAGAGCCATCGAGAGTGAATTCCACATGGCGAGTGGCGGCACAGTTAGGAATAATGGCCACAGGCTTGTTCGCCGCGTGGGTGGGGTAATCGTATACCTTCACATCCAACACAGTGGTTAAGCCACCAAGCCCTTGGGCTCCAATCCCCAAGGCGTTTACCTTTTCATAAATTTCTAAGCGCAATTCCTCGGCACGGTTTTGTGGGCCACGGGCTTGCAGCTCATGAATATCAATGGACTCCATGAGGGATTCTTTCGCCAACATCATGGCTTTTTCTGCGGTTCCCCCAATACCAATGCCAAGCATACCCGGTGGACACCAGCCCGCGCCCATTAAAGGCACCTGCTCAAGCACCCAATCCACCACCGAATCGGAAGGGTTCAACATGGCAAAGCGGGATTTTGCCTCAGAACCACCGCCCTTAGCCGCCACTTGAAAGGAAATTTCATTGCCGGGCACCAACTCGTAATGGATCACCGCTGGGGTGTTATCTTTGGTGTTTTGGCGCTTACCATCGGGATCCGCTAACACAGAAGCCCGCAAAATATTATCGGGGTGTGAATAAGCACGGCGCACCCCTTCGTTAATCATATCCGTGAGGGAGGTGTCTGTATCGAATACCACCTGCTGCCCCACTTTACAGAATACGGTGACAATACCTGTGTCCTGACACAAAGGACGGTGCCCAACGGCAGACATGCGTGAGTTCACTAAGATTTGCGCCAAGGCATCCTTCGCGGCGGGGTTTTCTTCACGTTCGTAGGCTTCGTGAATGGATTTAATGAAGTCTTCAGGATGGTAATAAGAAATATATTGCAACGCATCCGCAATGCTCTGGATGACGTCTTCTTGGCGAATCTTGGTCATGCAAATCTCCGATTGTTGCTTGAGGGCGCATATTATAGCGCCTTTGAAAAATTGTGGGGCTAAATTTATGCACCGCCCCTAACGGGCACTGCGCACGCAGAACACCGCCTCTTGCCAACCTTGGTGTTGCTTAAGGCGTTCGGCTTCTTCTAAGGTGCAATGGAATTCTTTTTCACTGCGCCAGTGGGCTGCCACTTCCTCTGTGCAGGCAAACCAACCCGCTTCTAACCCCGCTAAGTAGGCAGCGCCTAGGGCAGTGGTTTCTGTGATTTGTGGCCGCGCCACGGTGGCGCCCAAAATATCAGCCAACCGCTGGGAGAGCCAATTATTCACCACCATGCCCCCATCCACGCGCAGCACAGTGGGCCTTTGTGCGCCATCGGCCACCATGGCTTCTAGCAAATCCAAGGTTTGATAACACACTGCCTCCAACCCAGCGGTAACCACCTCCGCAATGCCGGTATCCCGGGTGAGGCCTAAAATGGCGCCACGGGCATGCGGATCCCACCAAGGGGCCCCGAGCCCCGTGAACGCCGGTACAAAATACACCCCGCGGCTGCCCGCTCCTTGGCTGGCTAAGTGTTCGGTTTCACTGGCGTGGGAAATCAGCTTTAACCCATCGCGCAGCCATTGAATGGCCGCCCCCGCCACAAAAATGGAGCCCTCCAAGGCATAGGTGGTGTTACCCTTCAAG
>CALEAR010000390.1 GCA_937943665.1 uncultured Alcanivoracaceae bacterium | reverse complement strand
TACCTGACTTTGGTCAAAATCTGAACCCACGGCGGATTTGCACAAACAGGGTGGTGGTTTATTAATCATTCAGGTGCTTACAAAGAGTGCTGTGGTTGATCTAAGTCATTGAATTTAAATCATTAATTACTAACGTGCTCGTTATCTGTATCACCTATAAGAATTAGGAGAATAATATGGGTGCGAGAACATTAATTGATATTGTCTGGAGCGATGAATTTGCCACAGGCATCGATATTATCGATGAGCAGCATCAGCAACTGTTTGAATATTTTGATCAAGTGCAGCAGATGCTCGCTCATAACGATATTGAAAACTTACCTTTGGTGGTACAAGGATTAGTGGATTACGCCATTAGCCATAACACCTTTGAGGAATCCCTTATGCGCGATGCGGGCTACCCCATGTTAGAGGCCCATCATCGGGTGCATGAAAACTTTAAACAACGGGCTTTAAGTTATAAATCGCGGCTTGAGGCGGGGGAGGATCCATTAGTCATTGCCCGTGAGGCACGCACCCATATTGGGCTGTGGTTAATGAATCACATTCGTCGTGAGGATCAACACTATGCGCCCTATGTGAAGAAGTATTTGATGCAACAGGATAAGGGCAAAATACGGTTAGCAGTGAAGCGATTCTTTGGTATGAAGTAGTGTTATGGAGAGGGTGTTCCACAGCGGGGCCCCTGAGCCCCGCTGTGTTTTGGATCACTCATTAGGCCCTTTTAAGGCAAGGGGGGCTTCCAGTACATCCAACATGCTGCGAATAAGGTTAGCTTGCAGCAAAATTTGCGCTTGAAGTGTTTCCACCTCGTCATCGCCTTCTAGGTTTTCTTGCTTTTCCGCCAACAAATCTAAAGGCTTTAAGCGCTTAAATTGCACGTCTTCGGTAACATCAAACTCAATTTCATCCAACCAGGTTAGGCTTAAGCGGCTGGGGTACATTTGATTTTCTAACAGGGCGAGGATTTCCTCTTGGGTAATATCCACAGCGTTGAAGCGTACCGTGGCGCTGGTGTCCTTGGTGCCCTTAAGCTCACAACGATCCCCAAGGCGTAAATCCGTGGGTAGGGTATGGGGCTGCTGCATCCACTGGGTGAACACGCTGGCCGGGGCAATATCAGCGCGCAGGGGTTTTACTGGCAAGGTGCCAATGGCCTTACGTAGGGCGTTAATCACCTGTTCCGCACGGGTTTGGCTGGCGGCATCCACATAAATCAGGTGCCGGCGCATATCTATGATCACATTGGTTTGGCGCGAGCGTGTGAAGGCCTGGGGCAAAAACTCAAAAATAATTTGCTCTTTAATTTCTGCTCTTTCTTTGCGGCCCACCTTGCGGTGTTGCTCGGTTTCAATCAGCTCCACTCGCTCATTCAGCTCCTCGGTGACCACGGGCCCAGGCAATAGGCGCACGGTTTCTTGATAAGTACAGAACACATATTGCTGGGCCGCCACTAGCATATCCACATGGCCTTTGAGTGGCGGCACAAAGCCTTCGGAGCTCATTTCTTGGCTGCCGCAGGGTTTGCAGGGGGTTTGTTCTAGGAGCTCGTTTAGCTCACTCACAGACCAAGAAAAAGGGGTAGCGCTGGCAAACACAGCGAGGTTTTTCATCCACATGGTATTGTTCTCATGGTAAAGGAAAGGGCGAGAAAAGTAGGCGTTACCCTAACTAATGAAAACCGCTAACTCAAGCACTAAAAAACCCCCTAAGGCCAGGCCCTAGGGGGTGGGGTATTTACCTTAGCTTAATTTAGAAGCGGTAGGTAATTTGGCCAGATACACCGTGCGCCTTGTTTTTGAAGGTGCCTTCATAGCCAGGGCGGGGTGAGCCAGTGTTGGTGTTTGCGTCTTTATCACCTTGGTTAACCTTGGCATCGCTTTCCCACAGGTAGCCGTAGGCAAAATCAAGGGTAAGATCTTGGGTGACATTCCAGCCGGCACCCAAGGTCACAGCCTTACGCTCTGCAATGGGGGTTCTTACGCTACGGGTGCTATCTGATGCAGCAGAGGTATCAAGGGCAAAGCCCGCGCGCACCACCCACTCAGGATTCACTTGGTACGAGGCACCAATGGAGTACGCCCAAGTGTCCTTAAACTTCACCTCTTCCCGTGGGTCCACATCGGTGGCTATAGGGGGGTTATTACCGCTTGTTACAGGCACGTTGAGGTTATCATCGATTTGGATGGTGTCTAAACGGCTCCAACGGGTCCACACGGCACCGGCGTATACCGTCCACTGATCATCAAGCTTGTGAGTAAGGGAAAGATCAATGCTTTCAGGGGCGGTGAAGCGTAGCTTAGCAGAGCCTTTGTACTTGGGGTCTAGGCCTAATTGTTCAGCAATGGCAGCACCTTGAGCATTGTCTAACGGGTGGCCCTCAAGCTTGGCATCGCCACTGAGCTTAAAGCGGGTTTCAGAGCGATAGGTTAAGCCGAAGGTGGTGTTTTCATAGGGCTGGAAGAGCACACCCACGTTAGCACCCACGCCAAAATCATCGCCCTTGGCGGTGTAGTGCACATCCTTCAATTGGTTAGGATCGTTTAAAACATCAGGAGCGAGGGAGTTACTGCTTAAGGTGCCATCAATGTAAGAAATGGTGGGGCCCACACCCACAGATACCATGTCATTAAACTTGTAGCTAATGGTGGGTTGGAAGGTCACCATGGTCACCTCGGTTTTGCGGCCTTGGTAACGGCCCGCAAAGGTGTCCTCATACTTACTTTTGCCACCGAGGGGGGCGTAAATGCCCATACCAAAGTGCCAGTTTTTATCGTCATCTAAGGGGGTAACAAAGTAGCCAAAGGGAATGGTGGTGAAGGGTACCATGTTGCCCTTGTTGGTAGAGGCGGTGTTAACACGCTTAAAGTTTTTACTAGCAAAAGCTAGATCTGGATCCACACCATTATAAGTGGTCTTACCATCTTTAATCTTGGTATGCGGATCAATAAACGCCAACCCGCCGCTCACTTGCATACGATCTAAGCGCGACATCCCCGCTGGGTTACCAAACACGGTGCTGGCATCAAGGGCGGAAGAAGAGCGGCCTGCATAGGCAGTACCCATGGCACTGGCACTTTGCTCGTTCAAGGTTAGGCCTGCAGCCACAGCGCCTTGAGAAGCGAATAATACGGCACTTGCTAACGCTGAATAAGAGAGCGCAGAAGGTAATTTCTTTAATAGTTGTTTTTGCATTTTTTTCTCCTAATGGGGTACATCGCTAATACAAATAGCAAGCAAACGGTGGTTCTTGATCAAAAGTACCAACCAAGAAGACAGTTTACGACTATTTAATAAAAAATCACTAGAAAAGTTTGTTCGTCATCAATTTATTTGCATGACCCATGGGCCACATATCCAATATGTGGCCTGTTACACAAATTTTGTTTAACGGGGCGCAAATTTTGTCACTTCCTCCGCCGTAAGTTCACGAAACTCCCCCGGTGCAAGTGCCTGCGGCAAGGTGAGGTGGCCCACCCGTTCACGGTGCAGCCCTTGCACGCGATTCCCCACAGCGGCCAACATGCGCTTCACTTGGTGATAACGGCCCTCGGTGATGGTGAGCCGAATGCAGGTGGGGTGGCACACTTCTACCTCGGCGGGGGCAGTGGGGGTGGTTTCATGACGCAGCCACAGGCCCGCTTCAAGTTGGGCGATGGCCGCGGTGGTAATGGGCGCGGCTAAATGCACCAGGTAAGTTTTAGGCACTCTATGGCGAGGGGCTGTGACCCAACGGCTCCACTGGCCATCGGTGGTGAGCAGTAAAAGCCCGGTGGTGTCTTTATCGAGCCGCCCAGCAATGTGCACATTGGCTCTTAAGGGTGCCGGTAGTAGGCTGAGGGCCGTGGGGTGCAGCGCATCCTCCGTGGCAGATACATAGCCCGCAGGTTTGTGTAGCATGTAGTAGCGGTGGCCGGGTAGGGCTAAGGCCTCCCCATCAAGGTATACGGTGCGCCCTTGGGTGCGTTCGTTGGGCGTAGTGGCTGTGCCCTCGGCAAAGACAATGCGCCCTTGGCGTATTAGCTGCTTTGCGATTTTGCGAGAAACCCCAGCACTTTGTGCAATAAATTGATCAAGCCGCATGTGTCACTCTGTGAATGGTTGAAGAATTATGCCCATTGGATTCATTGCGCTCGCCTTATTTGCGGGCATGTGTTTTGCCGTACAAGCCTCGGTGAATGCGAATTTAGCCAAAGGCCTTGGGGATGCCCCCATAGTGGCCACCTTGGTTTCCTTCACTGTGGGTACGCTGATTTTGTTGATGGTCACTGTAGCGCGTGGCGGCCTAGGGGGCTACCTTTGGCAGTTGCCCAAGCAACCTCCCTGGACCTTGTTGGGCGGTGCCTTGGTGTTTTTAACACCGCGCGTGGGGCTGGCCAACATGCTGCTGCTGATTATCTTCGGGCAGCTCACCGCCGCTGTGACGTTGGATCACTTTGGCTGGCTAGGTTTGGCAGAAAGGCCCATTACGCCGGTGCGCTTGCTGGGCTTGGGGTGCATGCTGGCTGGCGTTGCCTTGGTATTGCAAGGGGATAAATGGCTAGAGAAATTTTTAGGCTAGCCATTGGCCCATGGTAAGTAGGTGGGCGGCATTTGCGCCTTGTGTAATTCAAGCACCCTTTTATAGTGCAGCCTATGAATACAGTAAACGTAATTTCCGGAACCATAACCTTACCGAACGGTATTAGCCTTGCCTATGATGAACGCGGCCCTAAAGAAGGGCCCGTGGTGCTGTTTATTATGGGGCTTTCAGCGCAAATGGTATTTTGGCCTGAACCCTTATTAAATGCCGTGGCGCAGCAAGGCTTTCGGGTGGTGAGGTTTGATAACCGCGATGTGGGCCATTCCACAAAAATTCGCGGCAAGCTTCATTATGGGCCTTTTCAAGCCATTGTGCGTGCCTATGCGGGGTTGGATATTCAGCCTCCTTATACTTTGCACCATATGGTGGATGATGTGGTGGGCCTGTTAGATGAACTCGAGGTGGCCAAGGCACATTTGGTGGGGGCCTCCATGGGGGGCATGATCTCCCAGTTAATGGCGGGTAAGTTCCCCGAGCGGGTGGCAAGCCTCACATCTATTATGTCCAGTAGTAACCATCGTTGGTTGCCGCCGCCCACCTTTTCAGCCCTTAAAACCTTGGTGGGGCCAAGAACGGAAATTCATTCCGAGGAAGCCTTTGTGGCCCATGGTAAGAAGATGATGAAAATCATTGGTGGCACCTTGCCCCAAGGCGATGCGCTGCTAGAGGAGATGTTTGCCCAAAGCTGGCAGCGTGGCCTGTATCCAAGGGGTATTTTGCAGCAGTTTTTGGCCATTTTAGCCACGGGGGATTTACGCCCCTATTTGCGTAAGGTGCAGTGCCCCACGCGAGTGATCCACGGCACCAAGGATCCGCTATTGCGCCCCGCCTGTGGTAAATCCTCTGCGAAGCATATTCCAGGGGCTAAACTCAGCCTGTTAAAGGGCATGGGGCATGATTTGCCGGAATCTTTGTTGCCCACTATTGCGCAATTGATTGTGGAAAATGCCCGTGAGGGTGAGGCCCTTAACGCTTAGGCACGGTGGAAGGGAAAGCTGATCACTTCCTCAATGTGTTTGGCACCGAGTTGGCACATAAGTAGGCGGTCTAAGCCCATGGCCACGCCTGAGCAAAAGGGCAAGCCGTGGGCTAAAGCGGCAAGTAACCAAGGGTCTGCCTCCCGTGGGGGCAGGCCCATTTTTTTGCGCTGTTGTTGATCTTCTTCAAAGCGTTTTGCTTGTTCTTTAGCGCAGGTGAGTTCTTGGTATCCGTTGGCTAGTTCCATGCCTTTGGCATAAATTTCAAAACGCCGTGCCACGGTTTCGCCATCTGTATCTTGATGGGTTTCTGCCAATGCCGCTGCCCAATCGGGGAAATCATAAATGACGGTGATTTGTTCCGGTGGGAGGGCGGGCTCTACCACGGTGGCCATGAGCCAATCCACCAGTTCACCGCGGGTTAAGCCCTCGGGCAGTTCTGTGGTTTGTGCGGCACGTTGGCGTAGTGCCTCTAAAGAGGCGCGCATTGGGTCTAGGCCGGTGTGGGTGCGAAAGTATTCACGAAAGCTGCCCTGCACCACCTGTTCAAGCCCTAAAATGGGCGTGAGTAAA
>CALEAR010000389.1 GCA_937943665.1 uncultured Alcanivoracaceae bacterium | reverse complement strand
GCTGGACTCATTTTAGAGTGGCACACCTTCGCCCAACATGGCATGGCCATTATTGTGGCCTTGGCTGTGGGCACTGTTATTAGCATTGTGGCGGTATCGCTGCTGCTTAACCATTTACTGGCCCATAAATCCAATGATTGATCTACTCACCACGCCACTCTTCAGCATCCTGCTTACCCTTGTGTGTTATCGCTTAGGTGAATGGGTGTATGCCAAAAGCCAAGGGTTTCCTTTGTGTCACCCGTTTATTATTGCCTTGCCGCCACTCACTTGGGTGCTCTTTCAGCTCTCGGTGGATTTTCAAACCTATTTGGAACATACCCGCGCCATTCATTTCTGGCTTGGGCCTGCCACTGTGGCGTTAGCGTGGCCCTTATATCGCCAGCTGCATACCATTGGTGCCCACTGGCGTAGCCTGCTATTCACCACCGTATTAGGTGCCTTGGTGGCCATGTTATCCACGGTGCTGCTAGCGGCGGTGTTAAGTGCGCCCATGGAGGTACTAGGCTCCTTGGCGCCAAAATCCATCACTACCCCCATTGCCATTGAGATTGTGAAGCATTCTGGTGGATATATTGCCTTAGCCGCAGGAGCAGTGGCCTTTACAGGGATTTTCGGTGCCGTGGTGGCACCTCCTATTATGACAGCATTGGGTATTGATGATCCGCGGGTGCGAGGCTTTACCCTTGGCCTAGTGGCCCATGCCATCGGCACCGCTCGCGCCTTTGAGGAGTGCGAACAAACCGGTGCTTTTGCTAGTTTGGCCCTTAGCCTCACCGGTATTACCACAGCCCTTTTATTGCCCCTATTATGGCCCTGGTTAGCACCTCTATTTCCTTAAGGCATAAAAAAAGCAAGGCGGGAAACCCGCCTTGCCTCTGCTGTGGCTTACCTTAGGGTTAGTCCACAATCTCAAGCAATTCCACTTCGAAGATCAAGGTGGCATTGGGGCCAATTAAACCACCCGCACCTTGCTCGCCATAGGCAAGCTCAGGAGGCAATACAATACGCCACTTATCACCCACGCTCATAAGCTGTAAAGCTTCTTGCCAGCCATCAATCACACCGTTAACCGGAAACTCCACCGGCTCACCGCGATCTTCTGAGCTATCAAACACGGTGCCATCCACTAAGGTGCCGTGGTAATGGGTGATCACTGTGTCTTCCGCTGTGGGCTTACGATCACCATCACCCTCTTTTAGCACCTCATACTGCAAACCGCTTTCTAAAACCGTTACGCCTTCCTTCTTTGCATTTTCCTCTAGGAAAGCTTTACCTTCTTCTGCAAGTTCGGCGTTTTTCGCTTGTTGCTCTTCTTGCTCTGCAAGCATTTCAGCCATTTTTTCTTGCTGATATTCTGCAATGGCTTCGTGCATTTCTTCCTCTGTGAGGCGTAATGTTTTTTCATCCACCTCTTTCATGCCATGGGTAAAACCGCCCAAGAAAGCATCTGCATTAAACTCTTCCCCGCTATTTAACAACTCATTGGCCGCTAAATAACCTAAGGAATAGGATACCTTACTGATGTTATCATCGAGGCTTACATCGGCTACATCATTACCGGAGTCATTGCTGCCGCAGGCGGCTAACATGACGGCTGCAAACAAAACGCCTACTTTTTTCATTTTTCCTCCAATCCAATGCGCTGCACACATGCAGTGGGCATGGTCATTACTTTCATTATTAAACACAGGCTCCGTTAGTGTGCTTGTGTAAACCAAGCCTCGCAAGCCCCAACGTTAAAACAGTGAATTAATCCACTTTATTTTAGCTGACTCACTATTAATAAATTAGTTCACCCGTAAATGCGAGAGATTTTTATTGTAATACAAGATAAACGCCACCCTTGACACCCATCTTTACATTGACCAATGTGACAATCATCCAAGCTAATTGTGTCATACTCAACACAAGGGCAAGTGCTAGCATACGAATCAGTATCTTCTTTGCCGATGCTTAATACACACACGATGCCGGTGCTCACCATCGGCAAATACAACAGAGCCGAGTGAACCCATGACAAAACAACATTACAACGTAATTATCGCTGGTGCAGGCCTATCGGGTGTGGGCATGGCCTGTCATCTCACCATGAAAGCCCCCCATAAAAGTTATCAGATTTTTGAAGGTCGCGATGCCATTGGTGGCACCTGGGACCTCTTCCGTTACCCCGGTATCCGTTCGGATTCCGATATGTTTACCCTAGGCTACTCCTTCAGACCGTGGACAGATAAACAAGCCATTGCTGATGGCCATACCATTCGCCAGTACATTAACGACACTGCCGATGAATACGGTGTGCGTGAAAATATTCGCTTTAACCACCGCATCGAAAAAGTGAACTGGTGCTCTGAAAATCTGGTATGGGAAGTAACCGTTAAAAAGAAAGGTCAGAGAAAAAAAGAAATCTTCACCTGTGATTTCTTTGTAGGCTGCACGGGCTATTACAAATACGAAGCTGGTTACACGCCAGAATTCCCCGGCCGTGAGAACTTTAAGGGCCAATTTATTCACCCACAGCATTGGCCTGAGGATTTAGATTACAGCAATAAGCGCATTGTGGTGATCGGTAGTGGCGCCACCGCTGTTACCTTGATCCCTTCGCTTACCGATAAAGCCGCGCACGTTACCATGTTGCAGCGTTCTCCATCTTATGTGGCCTCTGTGCCGAAGGATGACATTATTTCTGTGCAACTGCGTAAATTCTTACCTGAAAAGGTGGTATACCGCTTAGCTCGCGCCCGCAACGTGGCACTGCAAATGGGTGTGTACAACCTCAGTAAAGCGCAGCCCAAACTCATGCGTAAGCTTTTGATGAAGCAAGTGGAAGTACAAGTGGGCAAAGATGTGGATATGAAGCACTTTAGCCCGCGCTATAACCCTTGGGATGAGCGTTTGTGCGCCGTTCCCAATGGAGATTTATTCAAAGCCTTGCGCCGTGGCGATGCCTCTGTGGTAACTGATCACATCGATCACCTCACCGAAACAGGCATTCAGCTGAAATCCGGTGAACACCTCGATGCCGATATTATTGTGAGCGCCACCGGCTTGGAGTTACAGCTGCTAGGCAATGCGTCCATTAGCATCGATAACAAACCCGTGGACTTGAGCAAAGCCATTGCCTACCGCTCGCTCATGTTTAACGATATCCCCAACGCGGCCATGATTTTTGGTTACACCAACTCCTCTTGGACGCTGAAAGCGGATATTGGCGCGGATTACATTTGCCGCGTGCTCAACCACATGGATAAAACTGGCATGCGCCAGTGCACACCACGCTTACACGATCCAAACATGAAGACCTTACCCTTCTTGGATTTTGATGCTGGTTATGTGCAGCGCGCCATTTCGCGCTTCCCTAAACAGGGGATAAAAGCGCCATGGCGAGTAAAGCAAAACTACTTGTTCGACCTTATTATGCTGCGCTTTAGCAAGCTTAATGATGGTGTCTTGGAGTTTTCCAACCCTACCCCTAAGGCTCAGAGCCTTGATCCTAAGCGCTCAGAAGCTGCCTCCGCTTCTGCATAAATAGCGCTTCTTTATGCACCGCCTACTTTTGTCCTTGGTAGGCGGTGCTTTTTTATGCCTTGTGCCCATGCTGCCTCTGACTCATGCTCACAATACGTTGCGCAGGCACAGCTAACTGCTGCAGTAGATAGCTCTTAAACGCTTCCGGATACGCTAGCTCTTCCAATGCTTCTGCCATACAGCGAAGCCACGCCTTCGCATGCTGTTCATGAATCACAAATACAGCATGGGCTCGCGGAATATGAATGGCACCATACTTTTCCTGATAACGTTTTGGCCCTCCCATCCAGCCACATAGAAAGCGCGCAAGTTTATCAATACTTTGTGTGAGATCTTCAGGATGCATTTGCCGGATCTCACGGGCGTAATCGCGAGTATCCATGATGGCATAAAACTGTTCCACCAACCGCTGAATACCCTCCACGCCTCCAGCGGCTTGAAAGGTGGCACCACCTTGGCCATAGGGTTTTACCATGAGCAGATCCTCTTTATGCATTTGTCATTAAGCCCACAGGGTAAAGCGAGCAAGCATAAACCACAAAGTACGGACAATAAAAAAGCGGCCCGAAGGCCGCCCCATTAGGAAAGCAAGACCACTTGCTTATGCAGCAGATTCTCCCGCTAAAGCAGCTGGAGACTGTGCCAGGTAGGCCAAGGCCTGTTCCGTATCCCCTTCGGTGATGGGGTGGAAGTTAGGCTTCAGCCAAAATGCGGTGCGACGCAATAAATAGGTGAAGGTGGGCACGTGATCCGTTTTGCGGCCCATTTTCTGTAATTCCCACAAGAGGAAGGGGAAGAACGCCTTGCTCAACCGACGAGATTTTTTATCCTTCACATCCTGCGACGCTAAGCTGCGATATCCTTCCATGATCATGTAAATAAAGAGTGGGAACACAATGGCCATAATGGCTTGGCGAGAAATATAAAAGCCAAGCTTGGTTTTACACAGGTGATCAAACAAATCAAAAGCTACGGTACGGTGTTCCACTTCTTCCGCTAAGTGCCAACGGAATAAATCCGCCACCACAGGATCTCCCTCATCCCAGCCATCACTGTTCATGCACCAATCACCTAAGATACCGGTGAAATGCTCAATACCTGCGATCAAGCCCACGCGCAAAATTAACCAGCGCATTTCGAGGCTCTTGGGCAACTTATAGCCTAGGGGTTGATCACCTAACAAATGACGGAACAACCAATCCACACGCTCGCGGTACTCGCTCACATCCATGTTGTGTTGTTCCTTCAGCCATTTTTCACCATGGCGGTGAGCCTGAGCATGAATCGCTTCCTGTTCAATAAAGGCTCGCACATCCTTGCGTAAGTTTTCATCCGTTACATAGGGCAATGCCTTGTTATACACACGGCAGAACCACAGTTCACCCGCTGGCAACAGCAGGTGAACTCCATTAATAATATGGCTGGAAAATGAATCCCCTGGCAACCAGTGCAATGGGGAGTTGCTTAAATCAAAGGCCACTTTACGTGGAACAATTTCATGTCTTGGCTGGTTCATACGGCTACCTCCTGCGTGCCTACTACAGCGCCTCTCACACGAAAAGCTTTTAATGTGGTGGGAGCATTTTTAGCTTCCACCGCCATTACAAACTCACTGATCATGGCGGCTACTTTGTCGGTTTCCTCAATGGTGACCCAGTGGCACGCATCGATATCACGACGATAGAGCTCATCCACCCAATGAGATAAATCATCAAACAAAGCTGTGCTAACAAAACGATCCCGTGTGGGCACCAAGAGCTGAATGGGGCACTTGGCATAACGGGGTTCAGGATTGAGTAATTTTGGCACCATATTGGCGCGGTATAACCACACCCCTAGGGCGCCATCATCAGTTTGGCTGGGGTTAACTTCTGGCTCGCGAATACCCTCCACCTTATCGAGAATGGTGGTCCAACGCGGACCGATAAAGCGCCACATAAGCTCAGGCAACACAGGCAACTGGAACATGGCGATGTACCAAGAGTTCATGCCTTGCTTAAGTGCCGCACGAGCACCGTGTTTGT
Organism: uncultured Alcanivoracaceae bacterium; assembly: GCA_937943665.1. GTDB lineage: Bacteria > Pseudomonadota > Gammaproteobacteria > Pseudomonadales > Alcanivoracaceae > CALEAR01. The sequence goes on along the minus strand of CALEAR010000389.1, from coordinate 7,974 downwards.
TTAAACGCTCACGGAACCAATACCCCACATGATCTAGGCAGGGCCCAGAAATGGTGGAATAGGAAAGAATACGCTCGCGTTCAGGGCTTGCGGTAACAAACTCCCACCCCTGAATAGACCCCCAATCATGGCCCGCTAAATGGAAGTCTCGATCCGGCAATAGCGCATCAACCACAGCGCTAAAATCCGCGCGTAGTAAATCAAACTTATAATGCTTACGGCCCTTAGGCTTGCTTGAGCCACCGGCACCGCGCACATCATAGCTCACCACGTAATACTGCTCGGCAAGACGCTCCGCCACACTTTGCCATACCAAATGGTTATCGGGATAACCATGGAGCAAAACAATGGGGGTTTTGCTACTATCGCCCCACGTATAGGCCTGTAACTGTACGCCACGTGAAGCCACGGAATGAATTTTTTTAGACATGACGAACCACCCAAAACTAGATTGATGTCGTTTGGCTTTATTACACCTCACACAGTGTCATTGTTCAATGTTACATTCATCATGTCAAGTGGCGTTAAAGTCAATCACTGTGACCATGAAGACTGATGCCGCACAAGCCAAGGCCACCGCCTTGAGTTACACTGAGCAAAACAGCAAGTAAGGAACCGTATCATGCAACAACTCCCGCTTATTGATCGTATCGTGGCCGAAATCAGCGCCCGTCTGCCCGCTGGCATGGGCGAACTCAAACAAGATGTGGAGCGTAATGCGCAGGCCGTGTTGCAAGAAATGCTCGCCCGCTTTGATTTAGTGAGCCGAGAGGAATTTGAGGTGCAGCGGCAAGTGTTACTACGCACCCGAGAGAAACTTGAGGCCCTAGAAAAAACCGTTGCCGCCTTAGAGCAAGAACGTCAGCAATAGCATACAGGCTCATCCTTTTAACGCTCACAGCGCCTTCCCTCCTTTTTGTCTAGGCGCTGCTTATTCCCTTTGTTAGCGTGTGCATGCCATAACAATCAAGGGCATGAACATGAGCGTTTCCTTAATTTTTACTCGTGCACAAGTGGGGCTTACCTCGCCACAAATTCGGGTAGAAACCCACCTTTCCGGTGGTTTACCTAGCTTTTCTATTGTGGGATTGCCTGAAGCCGCAGTGCGTGAAAGCCGCGATAGGGTGCGTTCCGCCATCCTTAATAGCGGGTTTCGTTTCCCCCAACAACGCATTACGGTGAACCTAGCCCCTGCTGATTTACCGAAGCATGGTGGCCGTTTTGATTTACCCATCGCCCTCGGCATTTTAGCGGCAAGCCACCAGCTCAAACAGGATCGCTGGCACCGCCAAGAGTTTATTGGCGAGCTAGCCTTAGATGGCAGCTTACGCCCCTGCCAAGGCAGCCTACCTGCGGCCTTAGCAGCGGGCCGAGCCCAACACGAGCTTTATTTACCTAGCGCTAGTGCCCAAGAGGCAGCCCTAAGTGGCTATGCCGTACAGGGTGCTGAATCCCTCGCCCATTTGTGCAAGCTGCTTGAGGAAAATAAGCGCAATACCTATAAAGCACCCACCATTGCTCAACAAGATCCCCAAGGGCTGTGTCTGAGCGAGGTGCAAGGGCAAGAGGCAGCAAAGCGAGCACTCACCATTGCCGCCGCTGGCGGGCATTCGCTGCTGTTGTATGGGCCACCAGGTAGCGGCAAAAGTATGCTGGCGGAGCGGCTTACCTCTTTATTGCCCCCTCTTTCCCAAGAGCAAGCGCTTACCGTGGCAGCCATTTATTCCCTTGGTGAAAGGCGCCCCATGGAGGCTTTTTATGTGCCACCTTACCGCTCACCTCATCACAGCACCTCCTCCGCAGCTTTATTAGGCGGCGGGCGCTTGATCAAGCCAGGCGAAATTACCCTAGCGCACCATGGGGTGCTGTTTTTAGATGAGCTACCAGAGTTTAACCGTGCCGCCCTTGAGGCCCTACGCGAGCCCATAGAAAGTGGTGTGGTGCACTTAAGCCGTGCAGATCGCAAAGTGGCGTATCCTGCTCAATTTCAACTGATTGCCGCCATGAACCCCTGCCCTTGCGGTTGGTTGGGCTATCCAGAGCGCAGCTGTGGTTATACTTGTGTAAAAGCGGAACGGTACCAACAAAAACTTTCTGGCCCCTTGCTCGATAGAATCGATTTACATGTGCCAGTGTCACCGCCACAGCCACAGGAGCTCTTTGCCACTCACCAAAGTAATCAAAGCAGTGAGCAACTAAGAGCTAACGTGCAAGCAGCACAGGAACGCCAATATCAACGTCAGCAACAGCTTAATGCGCAGCTGCAAGGAGAAGCATTAAAAGCACATTTCCAGCAACATCAACAATGGCTAGGTGAGGTGATGCAAAACCTCTCGCTTTCCGCCAGAGGCTTGCATCGTATTATGCGGGTGGCGCTCACCATTAGTGATCTAGCACAGGAGCGCCAAGTGAGCCAAGAAGCACTACAAGAAGCCTTAAGTTATCGCTCCCTGTTTTAACCTTTGAGCATGAGTTTATACACAACATCATGCACTTTGCGGTTAAAGGGTGGCAACAACATGGCGGTGGCATTAATACGGCCCTTGCGGTACACGGGCTTAGGCTTGGTAAAGGTTAAGAAACCTTCATAGCCGTGATACTGCCCCATACCGGATTCACCAATACCGCCAAAGGGCAAATCATCCACCGCCACGTGGGTCATGGTGTCATTAATGCACACCCCGCCCGAATGGGTGTGAGTGGTCACGTAATTGGCCCGCTCGCTATCCCAATCAAAATAATACAAGGCCAAGGGGCGGGGGCGAGCATTCACGAACGCCACTGCTTCTTCCAAGGTGCGATAACTATGCACAATTAACAAAGGTCCAAAAATCTCCTCATTGGCAATGCGCATATCATCGGTCACATTCAGCAACAAGGTGTAAGGCATCTTCCTGGTTTGGCTGAAATCCTCATTAGCAGGATTCACAGGAATAATCTTGGCGCCTTTGGCCTCTGCATCGCTGAGGTATTCTTGCAAGCGCTTATGCTGACGCTCATTAATAATGCTAGTAACATCGGGGTTATCCACTATGGTGGGATACATGGCGCTAATTTGGCGCGTGAACTCCTCCACAAACTCCCCTACGCGGTGCTCGGGGCACAACAGGTAATCAGGAGAAACACAGGTTTGCCCCGCGTTAAAACACTTACCAAAAGCAATACGTTCCACCGCATCCTTCATGGGGAAATCTGCGCCAATAATGGCTGGGCTTTTGCCCCCCAACTCCAAGGTAACAGGGGTTAAGTTATCAGCGGCAGCGCGCATAATATGGCGCCCCACAGCGGTGGAGCCGGTGAACAATAGGTGATCAAAGGGCAGCGCAGAAAAGGTACTGGCTACTTCCACATCCCCATTGAACACCGCCACATGATCCTCAGGGAATGCCTCACCCAACAAACGCTTTAACAGGGCACCCGTATGGGGGGTGAACTCACTCATTTTGATCATGGCGCGGTTACCCGCTGCTAAGGCCGCAATAAGAGGCCCCAACGCCAAATACAAGGGGTAGTTCCAAGGCACAATAATACCCACGACTCCCAAAGGCTGATGAATCACAGTGGCCTCACCGGGAAAGCCCATAAACCCTGTGCCGCGACGCTCAGGCTTCATCCATTTTTTAATGCGTTTGCGATAATACTTAATGCCCTCAAGGCTGGTGAGGATTTCGGCGATTTTCGTTTCATCAGCAGAGCGTCCACCAACATACGGATTGAGCGTCTCAACAATGGCATCAATATTGTTACGGAGCATGGTTTCTAAGCGAGTTAGATGTTCACGACGCTCTTGTAAACTTGGGTAAGGTGCCTTTCCATATGCCTCGCGCTGTGCCTCAAGCACAGGCTGTAATCGTTGCAACTCTTGTGCGTTATCATAAAGTGAAGACATGCCTTGCTCCTTTATTGTTGTTCACCATCATCATTCTAGAATTGGCTAGCACTATAACACCCAACACCCCATGGGCATTGGTAAAAAGTGCCAACTCGCTTATTCCGCTTACAAAAGGCAGTATAGGCCTTTGGTTTTACAATTATTTCAGCGTGTTTTATTGTTTTTCGCTATGGTATAACAGAATTTTAGCTAACAATTCGTGCCCAAACAGGCACTTTGCCATACGAGGGGATTAACTTTGCGTATTGCCTATCTTGAAGACGATGCCGCCCAAGCCGAATTGATACAGCATTGGCTCACGGAAGCAGGCCACACCTGTATGCACACCACCAGTGGGCGAGAATTCATGGTAATGATGCGTCGCGAAACCTTTGATCTGCTGTTACTCGATTGGGAAGTGCCCGATATGAGCGGCCGCGAGGTTTTGGCAGAGCTTAGAGCCAACGGCAACGCCGTGCCTGTATTGTTTGCCACACAGCGAGATGATGAAGCCTCTATCGTTGGCGCCCTACAGGATGGCGCCGATGATTACATGGTTAAGCCAGTACGCGAAGCAGAACTGCTCGCTCGTATTGAGGCCCTCGGCCGCCGTGCCGGCGTGGGTAGTGTGGTGCAAACCACTATCCAAGAAGAAGGCCCTTGGGTAATCGATCGCAGCCGCCGTGTGATTTTGCTGGATGGCGAGCCCGTTAAACTCACGGATAAAGATTTCGAACTTGCCAGCTACCTGTTCCAAAACTTAGGCAAGCTTATGTCCCGCAGCCATTTGCTAGAGAAAGTGTGGGGCATTCTCTCGGCCATCGAATCCCGCACCGTAGATGTGCACATTAGCCGCATTCGCCGCAGCTTAGAGATTCGTCCTGAACGGGGCTACCGCATTAAAACCATTTACCAACATGGCTACCGTTTAGAAAAAATCGATACCCCTGATATTTAACAACTCAGTGCGGCCTTGCGCCGCACGCAATAATTTCTCCCCTTGGCTGGTGCATCCGTGTATATTGCCAGTTGCGTTAGCATTGATTACGCTTCTTAAAATAAAAGCACAAAATTTTTCATAGGCTTTTTTCATGCTGAAAGTATCCCGCCGGTATTATCTTGAGCACCTTGCTGTCTTGCTTGTGGTGGCAATACTCACAGCCCTTGTGCTGCGTAGTGGTTTAATGATGCCTTTAAGCCGTTACGTTTATGACAACATGCAGCCCATCTTACCCAATGCGGATTTTTCAGATATCGCCATTGTTAGCATTGATGACGAAAGCCTAGAACACATTGGCAGCTGGCCATGGAGCCGTGAGGTGCATGCACAAATTATTGAAAACCTCACAGCTTATGGCACACAAGCCGTGGTGTTGGATCTGATTTTTTCAGAACCCGATACCATGCGCCCCGAAAGCGATGCAGCCCTCATGCGTGCCTTGGATAAAAATGGCAACGTATTTTTGCCTGTGAACTTAATGGCGGATAACTTTGGCGGTGTTTTAGAAACCATGCCTCACGCCTTTTTCGCCCAAACCTCTGCCGGTATGGGCCATGTGAATGCCCAATTAGATGTGGATGGGGTGGTACGTGGTATTTATATGCGCACAGGTATTGGCCAACCCTCTTGGCGCCATATTGCACTCGCAGTCTTCAACCAATTAAACCCTCGGGGCAATGAGCTGTATCGGATACGGGCTGAAGATCCCTCCCCCGAGCTGAGCCTAGAGCAACGTTATTACCGCATGATTCCTTTTGTGGATACCTCCTTAGTGCCTCATATTTCGGCAGCAGAAATTTTTGAAGGCACCGCAGATCCAGAGCTCCTCAAGGATAAGGTGGTATTTGTGGGCGCCACCGCCTCTGGCCTCAGCGATACTCTACCCATACCCCTGCGCAGCAACCGCGGCCGCATTACCGGGGTGGAAATGAACGCCACCATTTATGCCGCCCTGCAGGACCAAATGCTGATTAAGCGCATTTCCACCTTTTGGCATTGGGCACTTTCCCTTACCTTAGCTTGTATCACCATTTTCTTATTACCGCTGTTAGCGCCACGGTGGGCCATTCCCTTGGTGTTCTTAATGCTTATGGTGACCATCAGCTTAAGTTATGCCCTATTGGCCTGGTATCAAACCTGGTTCCCCACCGGCGCTGCCATTGCAGGCATTATTATTGCCTACCCACTGTGGACATGGCGCCGCCTCGAGTACTCCCTTGGGCAGTTGCGCCGCACCCTGCAGTGGCTTTCGGTGCATGATGATTTAAACCAACGTTTAATCCAATCAGCCCCCTTGGCTAGCGCCCTCACCTTGCTAGAGAAAATCATGCCCATGGAGGCATGGCGCTTGCGGGATAAAAACAACAAGCGCACCCTCATCACTAGCCGCAATAAAATAGACCCGAAAAAGTGGAACAGCCGCCAAACTCGGTTTTATCCCTTTTTCTATGATCAAGCTCATCTTGAGCTACAAGTCATCTGGCAAGAAGACGCTCCCACCGCCTCCCAAGAACAATGGATAAACGCCACTCTGTCTCGCTGTGAAGACAGTGCCGAACCCACGGCGGATCATTCCTTTGATTTTTTAGAAACACAAATTGGCCGTATTCGCACCCAAGAGCAGCGCCAACAAGCACTCACCCATTTCTTTGAAGTGAGCTTGGCACAGCTGCGTGAAGGGGTAGTGATTGCCGATGCCACCGGCCAATTGTTGTTTTTAAATACGCAAGCCTCCCAATGGTTGGGAATTCCTGCCAACAACATACAGTCTTACCACTTGTTGGATATGGATCGCGAGTTGGTTTACAACCAAGAAACCAACAACTGGCGCACTATTATTTCCCAAGCCATTAGCACAGGCCGCAGCCAACTCGAATGCCAAACCCAAAGTGGCCGTGATTTGTATTTAGATGTCTTGCGCACCCGCGCGGGCCGGCAGCCTGGGGAGATCTTGCTACTCACCTTTAAAGATGTCACCGAGGTGAAGCAGGCCATGCGCACAAAAAGCGAAATGTTAGATTTCCTTTCCCATGACCTGCGCAGCCCCATGCTTTCCCTGCTCGCTTTAGCGGAGCGCTACCAAAGCGAACACGAAAACGATACCAGTATGCAGGAGTTCACCACCCACATTCGCAAGTACGCCCAGCGTAGCTTAAATATTGCAGAGCAATTCCTGCAGCTCGCTCGCGCAGAAGCCACCCAAAGTGTGGATTTCAGCCCAGTGGATATGCTTGCAGTGGTGGAAAGTGCCATCGAACAATCGCTAGTGCGCGCGCAACAAAAACAGCAACACATCCAGTTTGATTATGATCTAGAGGATAATGTGTGGGTAAATGGCCACTACGAGCTCCTTGTGCGTGCGGTGGAAAATCTCTTATCCAATGCCATTAAATACAGCCCCGAGGGCACACAAATCACGGTGACATTGCGTGGCAAAGATGCCCAAGTGATATGCGCTGTGAAAGATGAAGGCCACGGCATTGAGCCTGAGTTCATCGATCATTTATTTGAGCGCTTTAGCCGTGCCAAAAACGAAAGCCAAAATTGTAGCCCTGGGGCGGGGCTTGGTTTGCGCTTTGTTCAAGTGGTCACTCAGCGCCATCAAGGCTGCATTAATGTTGAAAGCGAACTGGGCAAAGGCAGCCGTTTTGAAATTTCCTTGCCCAGTATTGAGATGTAGCATGAAAAGCGAGAAAATTTCCCACAATTTCTTTGCTCAGGCTATAATCCGCCACAGAATTTTGCGATGATATGCCCATTGCATACATTGCTGTATTAATCTTCAGCCCAAAAGAGGTATAGAAAGTGAAAAAGTTATTACTAGGCCTTGCCGTGTTGGCCGCCGCCTTTGCTAGCTTGGCCCACGCCAACAACCCATCCTTTAGCGATCGCGCCGTTGCCGAGCGTGTAAAACCTGTGGGTACCGTTTGCGTACAAGGTGATGAGTGTGCTGATGCTGTGGCACAAGCCGATGCCGATGAGGCTGGAGAGGAAGAAGCAGGCGAAATCTCTGGCGAAGATTTATTCAATTCTAAGGGTTGCACTGCGTGCCACTCCGTGGATAACAAGGTGGTTGGCTCCGCCTTAAAAGATGTGGCCGCCA
>CALEAR010000388.1 GCA_937943665.1 uncultured Alcanivoracaceae bacterium | reverse complement strand
GATGATGCTTTGGTTCTTAAAGTTGTTGGAATTATTAGACCGAATGAAGATACGCAATCTACCATTCTTTCTGGCGCGATAGGATATACAACATTAAACTGCCGCAGGGCAAACACATTGTGATTGATAGTAAGGTGACCTTGAATGCCTATGACCGCATGGTGAGCGCTGAAAGCCCAGAGGCTTATCTTGCGGCCTTAAAGGAGCACGTGGCTGCAGTGCGCCGCCATATTGATGATTTAGCTTCCAAGGATTACGCCAACCTTATGGGCATAAAAAGCCCTAGCTTTGTACTTATGTTTATGCCCATAGAGCCCGCCTATATAGAGGCTCTTAAACACAGTAAAGAATTGTTTGATTACGGGTATCAAAAGCAAGTGGTGTTGGTTTCGCACACTACCTTAATCCCCGTATTACGTACCCTATCGAATATTTGGCAAATACAGCATGCCAGTGAAGAAGCAGCAGAAATCAGCCGCCATGCGGGAGATATTTATAACTCAGTGTGCACGGTGGCGGAGCGTTTAGAAGGCTTGGGGAAAAGCTTAACGGCTGCTAGCAACCACTATAATCGAACTGTGCTGGCCATGGTTGGTCAACAGGGTTTACACGGCAAGGTGGAGCGTTTTCGCCAGCTAGCCCCCAATATTAGTAAGAAACTGGTGTCCTTGGAGCCTATTCACAGGGAATTTGAAACTGAGCGCCTGGCCTTGATGGCCTTAGATGAAACGGAAAATAAGGCATCTAACGAGCCAAAAGCTTAATAGCACCGGCATAAAGGAAGCGTTGAATGAAACACAAAGGGCGTATTGCCGAATGGAATGATGAACGTGGGTTTGGGTTTGTGGTTCCGCAGAATAAGGGTCCGCGTGCGTTTTTACACATTAGTGCTATGCAATCTAACAAGCGTCCTCAACAAGGGGATCAGGTGCATTATGCCCTCGTTCAAGATGAACAAGGCCGCTGGCAAGCCCAACAGGTAACATATGCTGCAATCACATCCAGAATAACTCTGGCACCGCGGGTGGTGCTGGCTTTGGGTGCCTTGGCAGTAAAGCGAGGCAAAAGCCTCGCTTTTTTTATGCCACCGGTTACAAAGAGAACCATCAATAAGAAGAAAAGGGTTTATGGGGGAAGTATGCGTTTATTTAAGTTGATTGTTATTGGCTTGTTTTTAGTGGCTTGCTCTAAAACGCCTTATACCAAAATTCCACCTTCGGGCACCATTCTTGCCTTTGGTGATAGCTTAACTTACGGCTATAACGTGCAGCCCGAGCACAGTTACCCCAGCGTGCTAGCGCGCTTGTCTGGGCGAAACGTGGTGAATGCGGGGGTATCGGGGGAAATCACTGCGGATGGTTTGGCGCGTTTAACAGAGCTGCTTCAGGAAGAGCATTATGATTTTTTAATTTTGCTTGAGGGCGGCAACGATATTCTGCAAAACCTTCCCCAAGCGCAAACCAAAGCCAACCTAGCACGCATGATAGAAGTGGCTCAAGAGCACCAAGTGCCTGTGCTGTTACTTGCCGTGCCCACCAAAAACTTACTCGCCCCGCCCGCAGCCCTTTATCAAGAGCTGGCGGATACCCATGACGTACCGCTCGTGAACAACCTGATTAGCCGTTTAATGAAGCAATCAAAATACAAGCTCGACACGGTGCACTT
>CALEAR010000387.1 GCA_937943665.1 uncultured Alcanivoracaceae bacterium | reverse complement strand
AATGGTTTTCGCCGCCGAGGTGGTGTGCAAGGTTCCAAACACCAAGTGCCCCGTTTCTGCTGCGGTTAACGCCAAACGAATGGTTTCTAAATCTCGCAACTCACCCACTAGGATAATATCGGGGTCTTCACGCAGTGCGGAACGTAACGCCTCCGAGAACCCTAGGGTATCGCGATGCACCTCACGCTGGTTAATCAAGCTCTTTTTGGATTCATGCACGAATTCAATAGGGTCCTCAATGGTGAGGATATGCTGATACTTGGTGGAGTTAATGTAATCAATTAAGGCCGCCAAGGTGGTGGATTTACCCGACCCAGTGGGCCCCGTTACCAACACAATACCGCGGGGGGTATCCGCAATGCGACGAAACACCTCACCCATACCCAAATCTTCCATGGTGAGCACCTTAGAAGGAATGGTACGGAATACCGCTGCCGCCCCACGGTTTTGGTTAAAGGCGTTTACACGGAAACGAGCAATGCCAGGCACCTCGAAGGAAAAGTCCGTTTCTAAGAACTCCTCGTAATCTTTACGCTGTTTATCGTTCATGATGTCGTAAATCAGCGCGTGCACCTGCTTGTGCTCCATGGGTGGCAAGTTAATACGCCTCACATCCCCATCCACACGGATCATGGGTGGCAAGCCTGCCGATAAGTGCAAATCTGATGCGCCATTTTTGGCGCTGAAAGCGAGTAATTCTGTAATATCCATGAAGTGCTATTGCCTCGAATAGGTAAAAGGCCATCAAGCGCTCTCAGCCTTGATGCGAATTTGCTATGATAACCCCTCAAATTGCAGGGCCCCCAAACGTGGCTATTACGTTACCTTGGCACGTGGGTGGGTTCAACGATTACTCTTAGTATCTTAAGGCGAGATACCAAACCACAATGCCCAAAGGAGCAAAATATGACAAACATCACAATTGGGTTTATTGGTGCCGGCAACATGGCCAGCAGCATCGCCGGTGGCCTCATTCACACCGGTTACTCCCCCAAGCAACTGTGGCTCAATGATATTGATGAAGCTCGCCTTACCGCACTCGCCAACAGCTTAGGGGTGAACAGCAGCACCCAATACAGTGATGTGATCCCCCAGTGCCAAGTATTAGTGCTGGCGGTGAAACCCCAAGTCATGGAGCAAGTGTGCACTCAAATTGCGCCCTTATTGCCCAACGATGTGTTGGTGATTTCCATTGCCGCGGGTATTCAGGTGGCAAGTTTACAGGCGTGGTTAGGTGCTGTGCCTGTGGTGCGCGTGATGCCTAATACCCCTGCACTGGTACAAAGCGGGGCTTCCGGTTTATTTGCCAGCCCCGAGGTAAGCGCTGCGCAACAACAGCAAGCCGAAGCCCTTATGAACAGCGTGGGAAAAAGTGTGTGGCTGGCCGAAGAAAAACTGATGGATGCGGTAACTGCTGTTTCCGGCTCGGGCCCGGCGTACTTCTTCCTACTAATGGAAAACATGATCGAAAGTGCTCAACAACTGGGCCTCGATAAAGACACCGCCACCACATTAGTGTTACAAACTGCCTTAGGGGCAGCTAAACTAGCCAACGAAAGCGATGTGGGCCCAGCCACCTTACGCGAAAGGGTGACCTCCCCTGGGGGCACCACAGCAGCTGCCTTGAATTGCTTGGCAGAGGGTGGCTTTTCAGAATTGGTTCACCAAGCACTTAACGCCGCAAAGCAACGCTCCGAAGAGCTCGGCTAACCGCTCAAACAATAGGATACTTTTATGAATGCACCTGGCGCCTTTATGCATTTATTCGATGCCATCTTCACGTTGGCTATTTTTTTATTCCTCACCCGTTTTTTATTACAACTGGTGCAGGCAGATTTTTATAACCCCATTTCACAAACCATTGTGCGTTTTACGCATCCTGTATTAGCCCCCCTACAAACGGTGTTGCCTGTGGTGGGCCGAGCCAACCTCGCCGCCCTTGGGGTGGTATTTGTATTAATTGTGGCCAAACTTATGGTGCAATTTTATTTCGCCTTTGGCCGTATTCCCTTAAACGTGGGCGTGTTGGTTTATGTGCTGCACACCACCGCCAGCCTGCTCATTAGCTACTTTTATTGGGCGGTGATCATTCGCATTATTCTAAGCTGGATAGCCCCCGACCCTCGCCAACCCTTCACCGCTATTTTGATAGATATTACCGAGCCCTTAATGGCCCCTGCTCGCCGTTTGCTTCCAGCCATGGGCGGCTTGGATTTTAGCCCCATTATTGTGCTGCTAGGCTTGCAGTTTTTGCGGATTTTGTTTCAACTTTAATAGGGCCCTCAGACGGCTGTGCTCAAACCGCGAGGGGTTCCCGAACTTCCCTTCCCGGGGAGGGTGCTCTCGAACCGAGCGGGTTCCCGGCACCAAGAGCTCTTAACACCCACTATGCCAAGCAAGCTTGCATAAATGATTTTCAGCAGCAGTTTTATGCTGCTGAAAACCATTTATTCCAGCCTGGCTCACCGAGCCACTAAGAGAAATCGGGTGCGGGTTGGTTAAGAAGAAGAACTTTGTGCAAGGTTTCTGTTCAAAGCTAATAGCTTGAACCTAGCGTAAGGCCAGCTTAGTGGCACCCATTATTTCCCCCCAACCCCACCAACCCGATTTATCTTATAAGCACTGTGGGGTAGGCACGGAGAAACCACTATTTCTTTTGCGTGCTCTTCCGCAAAAAAAGAGTGATTTCGCAGTGCTTGCTTGCGATGGAGTTTGTTAAAAATCCGTTATGTGGCACCCGCCCGGTGTAAGGGCACTTCATCAGCCCGATGCTAGGGCAAAGCG
>CALEAR010000386.1 GCA_937943665.1 uncultured Alcanivoracaceae bacterium | reverse complement strand
TTGGGTCCTTGGCTGGCATAAAGCCGCTGATAGTATTCATAACGAGGATGGGAAGGGTCCGCTAAGCGACGTTTGCGTACTTGGCGTGCAATGAGCTTAGCCCCCACACCCAACAAGCCAGGCATGCCGGGGCCATCAATAGGAGTACCAAGGAAGAAGGCCACCCCATGGCAGGGCGGTGTGGTATAAGCCTCTTGATTACCACGGGCAAACTCCGGCGCGGCCTTTTGCTGGCTCATATCCTGATAACTTAATATGCCATCTAAGGGCCCTTGAATGGGCGTGCCCGCCCCTTGCTTCAACATGGCAAGGGCATGCTCTGTTTGCCTGCGGCCATTCTCTTCTGCGTACCTATAGGCGGCTTCCCCTTTTAAACGTTTGCGCTTTTTATGCGCCCCAGGCCCTTGATAATGGGGCGATACATCACCGCATGTGCCCTGGGCAAAAATACACACAGGCGCCTTTTGGCCTTGTTCTATGAGATGCTGTTCAGCAAACAGTGCGGCATAGCCTTTGTTATCGCCATCGTGGTACGGTAAATCACTGCCCAAGCAAGTGGCATGCACACCAAACAAAGAAATAAATGCAGCCGTACGCCCCCCACGCTGAAACTCAATCACATGCATGGTGCGATCTAACGCTTTATGGGTTTCATACATCGTACGCGGCACCACATCTTCATTGCGGTTATACGCTTTTAAAGAACGGTTCCACGCCACCTCCACCTCTTCATCGAGGCTGGCATGCCGATACACTAAGGCAGTGGGCTTGGCGTGGGCATGGGCAGCTAAAATACTTTGCACCGTGGTTTGCACAATAATTTCCACGTGCTGGGGCTGATACCCTGGTGTTACTAGGTTGTATAAGCCATCTTGCGTGCACCCCCCTGGGCCGGAATGGGTATGTGTGCAAGTGAGCACCAAGCGTTCCTCATTAAACGCTGGCAGTTTGGCCTTTAACTGTTCCACCACCCCTTGTCGCATGGCATGGGTAACATACCCCAAATCCAAGCATACATAGATAAGGTGAGAGTTTGGGGCTTCAGGTTCAGCAATATAAAAGCTTCGCACCTGTAATGGATTGCGCACCCCTTTGGCTTTATGCTTTGGATTGCCAAAGCCATGCATGGCATAGCCTTGCGGCTTTATGGCTAACTCTGTTTTATCCCAACCTGCAAGATACATCACTTATTCCTTTCTTCTCGTTATGGGCGATTCAGGTTAGTTAGCACTTGCGTTCCACTCAAGGCATTGCAGCAGCGTTTTATGGGCTTAGGTGTCAATGCCTAGGCTTGCCGCCGTGCTAAGTACTCAGTAGGAGAAACCCCCTCCCAGCGCTTAAAGGCGCGGCGAAAGTTCGCCACATCACTGTAGCCCAATAAATAGGCCACCTCTTGCAAGCTACTTTGGCCCTCCTGCAAATACTGTAATGCCAAACGATGCTTCACCCCTTCTGTAAGCTCTCGAAACGAAGTGCCCTCAGCTTGTAACCGGCGGTGCAAGGTTCTTGGTGTGGTATGCAACTGCCGGCACACCTGCTCTAAAGTGGGGAATTCATTATGGCGAGTGAGCAAAAAGCGTTGTATGCGTTGGCTGAGAGTGGTTTCTTCACCCAACTCCGCAAGGGCTTGCTCGCACAGCGTTTGGGCCATGGCATAGGCCTCAGGCTCGGCCACACGCAAAGGCTTATACAGCAGCTCAGGAGCGATGCATAAACCACTTAAGGGCGCTCCAAATTGCACATCCACATCAAACACTTGAGCAATTAAATGCGCCTCTTCTGGGGCTGGGTAATGAAAACGCACCTGCGTAATGGCGCACTTTTCTTGGGTAATGAAATCAATGATTTGTTTAATGGCTAGCAAAATGGCTTCCATAAGCATGCGCTCGGCTTGCCCAAGGGGCATATCACTGCTTAAAACCAAGGCAGCGGCCTGCGCATCAAACGCCAACTGCATAAACGCCACTCGGACACGAATAAACTGCTCTAAGGTTTGCAACGCATCGCTTAGGGTTTCGGCGTTCAT
>CALEAR010000385.1 GCA_937943665.1 uncultured Alcanivoracaceae bacterium | reverse complement strand
ACACCCACTGGGTTCACCCTCAAATGACTGAACAGGGAGAAGCCAATGAATAACCTTCCAAGTGGTAAAGCCACCCTCAGGTGGCTGATGAAACAATTTAAAGCAGCCCGTTGGAGCCTGCTGCTGGCCTTACTGCTTGCCCTCACCACCGCCATTTCAGGCATGGCACTGTTAGGTGTGGCAGGTTGGTTTATTGGTGCTTCTGCCCTAGCGGGTATAGCCGCCATGGGGGCAGCTCACACCTTTAATCTTTTTTCCCCCAGTGCCGGCATTCGCGGTTTTGCCTTAGGGCGCACAGTTTCTCGTTATCTAGAACGCCTCATTAGCCACAAAGGTACCTTTGAGGTAATGCAGCATTTACGCACCCGTTTATTTGCCTTAATTATTCCACGGATCCCCGGTGCCCTTTCCCACATTAGCCAAGGGCACTTGTTAGAGCGTCTTTTTAAAGATGTGGAACGTTTAGAAGCCGCTTGGCTTGAGCAGGCCCAGCCCGCCCTATTAGCTAGCGGCATTAGCTTGGCTTTGATCGCCTTTTTGCTAATTACGGGGCAATACCAAGGGGCGGCGTTGATGAGCCTGTTCTTTATGGCCATGGTGTTGTGGCTCCATGTGAGCAACAAAGATGCCCTCACCCCCATAAACACCATTAGCCAACAACAGGAAGCTCTGCGCAGCGATACGGTGCAAGCCCTCACCGGCTTGCCCGAAGTGATCGCCTACAACATTCGGGATCGCCTGCTACAAAAATGGCAGGACAGTTTTGCTGATCTTTCCGCCGCGGAGCAGGACTTAGTGCGTCGTCAGGCCATCAATGGAGCCTTCCTCCAAGGGGCGATACAGATTGCTGCCGTGGTTGTGTTGCTCCTAGCATTGCCACTTATTCAAGCAGACACCATGGCGGCCCCCCTAGGGCTTGCCACTCTACTGCTGATTTTAGGCGCCGTGGAGGTGTACCAACCCCTAGCCCGCACTGCCTTACGTTGGTGGGAAACTCGCTCCACAGTGGCACGCATGCAGGCCATGGAAGCAACCCCTTTGGGCAAGGCCGCGTGCCAGGGCGAAGATATTCCCGTGGCAGGTGGTTAACTTTATGTGGAAGGTCTCAGCTTTGGTTGGCACCCTCACCGCCCGCTTTTCCAACAGCTTAGCTTTACAGCAAGCCCAAACAATAGCATTGCCATTGTGGGGCCCAGCGGCACCGGTAAATCCACCTTATTACACTGTCTCATGGGGCTACAAGCGGCCACCGAAGGCACTATTCGCTATGGCCAAACCCATCAGCACGCTGCCAATGAGCAAGCGTGGCGAGATCAATTTAGCCTATTGCTACAACAACAGCAGCTGTTCACTGGCACCCTAAGAGATAACTTAAAAATTGCTAACCCAAAAGCCACCGATGAGGAACTATGGGAGGCCTTGCGTTTAGCCCGTTTGGCTAAACTCGCCGAACAGCGCGGAGGATTGGATTTCACCATTGGCCCTGAGGGTTTACACCTTTCTGGGGGGCAGGCTCGTCGATTAGCCTTGGCACGGGTGTTATTACGTGATGCCCCTATTGTGTTATTAGATGAGCCCTTTACTGGCCTAGAAACAAATACCGCAGATGCTTTAATGAAAGATATTAAGGAAGTACTGAAAGGAAAAATACTCATTATGGTTACCCACCATAAAGCGCACAGCAAAATGCTAGATCAAACCATTTATTTATAAGTCCTATGCATTAGTACTCCCTTAGCCCTATGCGCTGTAAGGTTATACAAACCCTCTGCAGCGCTTCTGGTAAAGAAAGATTAAATTTTATAAAAATCCACGAATTAATATGAGATACGTCTCATTCTTTTACATCTTTTCCTATAATCGTTAGGCATTATAATAATCAAGGTGTATTCTGATAGCCCATTATGGTTTGTCCAAATACTCTCTTGGCCACTATTTCTGGAGGTTTAATATGTCTAATGTAAACATTAATCTTGCTGCTTTTAGTGATGATGAAATCAAACAGCTTATTAAAGACGCTGAAGCATTATTGAAAAAACGCAAACAACAAGCCAAGGAAGAGGCCAGAAAGAAAATCCAACAAATTGCTGCTGAAGTGGGCGTAACCGTTGAGGAGCTTTATGGGCTAGATAACCGCACCCGCCGTACGCGTCGCCCTGCGGCCATCAAATACCGTCACCCAGAAGATCCTACTCTCACCTGGGCCGGCCGCGGCAAGCAGCCTAACTGGCTTAAAGCAGAGCTAGAAAAAGGCAAGAAGCTAGAGGATTTCGCCGTTTAAACCTCTATCTAGCAATAAGGGCAAATGCCCTTATTGCTACTCTTATTCATGTGCTTGCCACGGCGGCACCACCTGATACCGCTGTAATAACCCCCCTAAGGTAATTAATACCCGCGAAATACTCACATAAGAATCTGGTATGGTCACCTGCTCTTCTTTGAGTTGATGCATAATGTGAGCCATAGCCTTCCAAGCGGGCTCATGGGCTAGCCTATCTGTTAGCATATATTCCGATAACTCCCGTAAAACCGCAGGTTTACCCCCCACAAAACCGGCTTCATGAAAGAGTGTTGCTAATTCATCGTCCTCCAGATTTCCCTGAATTAGCCCCATAAAAAGCCTTTGATACGCCGTGGCTTCTTGAGGTGATAATTGCCCCATGGCGCCAAAATCTAATATCACCACATTACCCTCTTCATCCACCATAAAGTTGCCAGGGTGCGGGTCCGCTTGGAACAATCCAAATTCAGTGACTTGCTGCAAATAACTATAAAATAGGCGATGGAGTAAAGGGCTTGCTTCATCGGGATGCTGCGCTAAATAATCACGCAACCGTTGCCCCTGTACCCATTCGGTAACTAACACCCGAGAAGTGCACAATGATTCATAAATACGTGGCACCCTAATGCCCTTAAGGTGTGGACGGGAGGCAAACGCCAAGTGGTGAGCCGCTTCATGGGTAAAATCCAGTTCACGGCCCGTTAGCTCCAATAACTGCCCCACCACTTGTTCCGAATCCACCTGCTTCACAAAGGGCTTAACCACAGTGGCCACCCACTGGAAGACTTGGCTATCCTGAGCAAAAGTACGCCGCACTTGGGGTAATAGTACCTTCACGGCCACCCATTCCCCTGTGGTTAGTTGCGCCTTATGCACTTGGGCAATGGAAGCGGTGGCCACAGGCACTGGAGAAAAGGCCTTAAAGTGTTCTTGCCATCTCAGCCCCCAGGATTTTTCTAATTGCTCCACAATGCGCTGAAAAGGCACCGGCTTTACCGTATCCTCCAACCGTTGGAGGGCTTTTAAATAAGGCTCAGGCAACAAATCAGGCCTATTGCTAAAAAACTGTGCAGCCTTAATCCAGGTTACACCATTACGCTCACAAAGCTGGGCAATGAGCTCCGCACTTTTTGCGTGTTTTTTATCCCTTTGGGCACGCTGCCAACCTCGGTTTCCATAAAGCATTAAGATACGCCCCAAGGTGGCCAAGGCACGACGATACCGACGCATGCCTAACAGCGTATTTACTGCCATTTTTGGTGAAGATTGTTTTATATTCATTATTCGTTATGCGTAAGCCAAACGCTCACCTTTATGGTTTTTGTTATACTCGCTAATGGGTGCTGACTGTACCCTTGTTCAACCTGTTATAAAAGGCCCCATTATGAGCGCCCTTAGCGCATCTCAGCTTAGCAAACACGATATTCGCATTCTGACACCCGATAACCCCAAGGTGTTAGCTCTTGAAGCGCAACAGTTTACTCCCGCTATTCACGGGGATAAGGTATGGAATTCCACCTACGTCATGATGGACTATTTATTGGAAAATCCTCCTCCCACGGGCAGCCGCTTTATGGATATTGGCTGTGGCTGGGGGTTGCTTAGCGCCTTTGCTGCCAAACGACTGCAACTCGAAGTTACCGCTGTGGATGCGGACAGTAACGTACTCCCTTACGCACAGTTACATGCAGAAATTAACCACACCCATATCCAAACCCTCCAGCTAGATTTTGAATCCATTGAAGAGCAACACTTAACAGGCATTCATACCTTGGCAGGGGTGGATATTTGTTTTTGGGATAAACTACACCCTAGCTTATTCCATTTATTCAAGCGAGCCCTAAAGGCAGGGGTGGAGCAGATTATTATTGCCGATCCAGGCCGCGGCCCCTTCCATGATTTAAGTGACCGCTGCGAATATGAGCTTAATGGCCGTGTTGAAATATTTCACTGCACCACTCCTGTGGAGGATAGTGCTGAATTACTGATCATTGAAAAAGATTTGTTGCCTTATTAAGCCCTGCCATCTTGAAAATAAATGCTTCAGCATCATCTATAGAGCATCGCAGTTTTGGATGAGATTAACATGAGTGACGATTACCAAGACAACACGGAAACCACACAATCTCTGGTAATAGCCAATCAAAATCGCCCAGAGCGAATTTATTTATTGCCCACCAATGAACGCCCCTTTATGCCCGGGTTAGTTCAGCCTGTGCTTTTCGATGTGGATCATTGGAAAAGCACGGCAGAGCGAGTGGGCCAAACCCCCCATCGCACCTTAGGAATGGTATATGTTACCCAGGGCGAAGATGGCGAACTCACCCCAGAGAACACCCCTGAGTACGGCTGCTTAGTGCGCGTGCACCATGCTAGCAGTGAGGGCAATAGCCTGCAGTTGGTATTACAGGGTTTAACCCGTTTTAGAATCAAGAGTTGGCTAAGCAAAAAAGCCCCCTATTTGGTGGAGGTGGAATATCCCTCGGAAACCGAGCAAGAGCAGGATTCTGAGGTGGATACCATTCGCGCCTATGCGCTTGCCATTATTAATACCATTAAAGAATTGCTCCCCTTAAACCCCTTGTACAGCGAAGGGCTTAAGGCATACTTACAAAACTTCAGCCCGCGGGAGCCTTCTCCACTAACAGATTTTGCAGCAGCGCTCACCACCGCCTCTGCGGAGGAGTTGCAAGAAATTTTAGAAACCGTGCCCTTGCTCAACCGCATGGAAAAAGCCCTTGTGCTCCTGAAGAAAGAACTGGAAGTGGCGCAGCTACAAAATCAAATCACCGAGCAAGTGAACGAGCAAATTAGCCAAGAACAACGCCGCTTCTTCCTAAGGGAGCAGCTAAAAGTAATTCAGCAAGAGCTTGGCATAGCCAAAGATGATCGCACCTCTGACATTGAGCGATTTGAAGAGCGGATGGCTAAGCTGGCTCCCCCTGAGGCGGTACAAAAGCGCTTTGAGGAGGAAATGAACAAGCTTTCCGTGTTAGAAAGCGGCTCCCCAGAGTATGGTGTCACTCGGAATTATTTGGATTGGCTCACTCAAGTGCCTTGGGGCGTGGTGAGCGAAGATAATTTAGACCTTGCCCATGCTCGCAAAACCTTAGAAAAGCACCACGCCGGCCTCGATGATGTGAAAGATCGCATTGTTGAGTTTTTGGCAGTGGGCGCCATGCGTGGTGAAGTGCGAGGCAGCATTATTCTCTTGGTGGGCCCACCTGGTGTAGGTAAAACCAGTATTGGGCGCTCCATTGCGGAATCCCTTAACCGCCCCTTCTACCGTTTTAGTGTGGGTGGCATGCGCGATGAAGCAGAAATCAAAGGCCACAGGCGCACCTATATTGGCGCCATGCCTGGCAAGTTGGTGCAAGCGTTAAAAGAGGCTGGCACCAGCAACCCTGTTATCATGCTAGACGAAATCGATAAAATCGGTGCTTCATACCAAGGGGATCCTGCTTCCGCCCTGTTAGAGGTGTTAGACCCTGAGCAAAACACAGAGTTTTTAGATCACTACCTAGATGTGCGGTTGGATCTTTCACAAACCTTATTTATATGCACGGCCAATACCCTAGATACCATTCCTGGGCCTCTATTGGACCGCATGGAAGTCATTCGCTTAGCGGGTTACATTACCGCCGAAAAAGTGGAAATTGCTCGCAAACACCTGTGGCCGCGCGTATTAAAGCGCGCTGGGGTCAAAGCCTCGCAACTGCGCATTAGCCCAGCCGCGTTACGCCACGTGGTAGAGGGTTATGCCCGAGAAGCCGGCGTGCGCAACCTAGAAAAGCAGTTACAACGCATTGTACGCAAAGCGGTGGTACGCCTCTTGGAGGGTGAAGAGAGTATCGCGGGGAACACCAAAAAGCTCACCGAATGTTGAGGCCAGCCCGTGTTCCGCAGCGAAGCTGTGCAACAACAGGTGGGCGTGGCCACTGGCTTGGCTTGGACGGCCATGGGCGGCGCCACCTTGCCCGTGGAAGCGCAGCTGATTCACCAACATCGCCGTGGCATTGCCATCACAGGGCAATTAGGCGATGTAATGAAAGAATCCGCCAATATTGCCCTAAGTTATGTGGAAAGCGCCTCGAAAGCCTTTGGCATTGCAAAGGATTGGTTCAAAGAAAGCCACGTACACCTGCACGTACCAGAGGGCGCCACACCCAAAGATGGACCTAGTGCGGGCATCACCATGGCTACGGCCCTAATCTCCTTGGCAAAGGGTGAACGCATTAAACGTAAAGTGGCCATGACAGGAGAGCTCACCCTCACGGGCAAAGTGCTAGCGGTGGGCGGGATTCGTGAAAAAGTGATTGCCGCACGTCGTGTGAAGATCTATGAGTTGATTCTGCCAGCAGATAATCAGCGCGATTACGATGAGTTGCCAGAACATCTCAAGGAAAAGCTCACGGTGCACTTTGTGGATCACTATCAACAAGTGTACAAACTGTTGTTTGAATGAGGTCAGGGCACGTTGTGCCCTGTTTTTCCATGAGCCAAGCGCCCTACTATATAGTTCCCGAATGCCACGAGCCCTTAGTGGAGCTGTATGTGGATGAGGACCTAATTCTGGTAAATAAGCCTGCCTTCTTGCTCTCTGTGCCAGGGCGTGGGCCCGA
Source organism: uncultured Alcanivoracaceae bacterium (assembly GCA_937943665.1). Lineage (GTDB taxonomy): Bacteria > Pseudomonadota > Gammaproteobacteria > Pseudomonadales > Alcanivoracaceae > CALEAR01. Next base: position 4,644 of record CALEAR010000385.1, on the reverse strand, counting down.
AAACCGTGATTCCGCCCAATTTCGCCTTGAGCAAAAGTATGGCGAAGTGCATGTGGTACATCGCTTGGATCTCGATACCTCTGGCATCATGCTGTTTGCTCGCAACTCTCAGGCCCAGCGGCGAATGAACCGAGCCTTCGCGGAACGACGGGTGGAAAAAGCCTACATGGCAGAGCTCTATGGTGAGCTCTGCCCAGAGGAAGGCGTTATTACTTTCCCCATTGCACCGGATTGGGAAAGACGCCCTCGACAAAAAATTTGCTATGACACTGGTAAAGCCTCCATTACCCAGTACGAAGTACTTGATTACCAACCCGCACGCCATGTGAGCCGCGTTAAGCTCGAGCCCATCACGGGGCGCTCTCATCAATTGCGGCTACACACTCAGCATATTGGGCATCCTATTCTGGGCTGTGATCTATATGCGCCACCAGAGGTGCTAGCCATGAGTCCAAGGCTGCAACTACATGCCTATTATCTTGGCTTTAACCACCCCAGCACTGGGTTATGGCGGGATTTTTATGCTCCCTTAGCTTTTTAGCGCACCCATGATTCGAGTGGTATCCAAGGGCACCCCTGTGGGTTGTAATCCGCAGTAACCATGGGGCACCTTTAATAAATATTGCTGATGCTCTGGCTCAGCAAAATAAAATTCCTTCGCAGGAAGAATTTCTGTGGTTATGGGCCCCCGCCCCACTCGTATTAGCGCCTCTTCATAAATAGTTTTACTTGCCACCGCCGCCGCCCGTTGGGATTCATTAAACACATAAATGCCTGAGCGATATTGCGTCCCCACATCATTGCCTTGGCGCATCCCCTGTGTTGGATCATGCTGCTCCCAAAACAAAGCTAACAGGATAAGATAATCCACCTCTTTAGGGTCAAACCACACCATCACCGCTTCTGCATGCCCTGTGTTGCCTGAGCACACTTCATCATAGGTGGGCGCCTCCGTTTCGCCGGCGGTATAACCCACTGCGGTGCACTTCACACCTTCTAGCTCCCAAAAACGACGCTCGGCTCCCCAAAAACTCCCCATGGCAAAAAGCGCCTGCTGCCAGTGCTCAGGTTTTTCACCCACTAAGGGCACACCAGTGATGCCATGGTTCACATGAGTTAACGCTTGCTTAAAAGTCATGGGCTACCTCAAAGATAACAAATAACATATATGCACTTTAGCGGTAAGAGTGCTATAAACAACACAAACCTTAACACAATAAGAAGGATCTGCAGTGAGTTTACTGGATACAGGTAAAGATCTTCGCCGCGCCAATACGCTCATCACTATTTTATTAAAATATGGGCTTGCGGATTTGGTACGCCGAGTGGGCTTAGCCCCCCTGTTGGAACAAGCCACTCGATTAGTACGGCAACCCACGGATCGTAGCATTTTAGCCATGTCGCCCCCGCAGCGGTTACGCGCTGCCTTAGAGGAAATGGGGCCCACCTTTGTAAAGCTTGGACAAATCCTAGCCACCCGTGTGGATTTATTCCCTCAAGAGTGGATTGTGCAATTTGAGCAACTGCAAGATGGCGCCAAAGCGGTGCCCTTTGAAGAAATTGCTCCTTTAATTAACCAAGCCCTAGGAAAGAAGTACCAACGCTATTTTCGCTCTGTGGATCCCACCCCTTTAGGAGCGGCCTCCATCGGCCAGGTGCACAAAGCCATAACGTATCGTGGTGAAACCGTGGTGCTCAAGGTGCAAAAACCTGGGGTACGCGAAAAAATCCACTCCGATATCCGTTTATTGCGCCATTTGGCGCGCCTTGCAGTGGATAACTCCGTGGAAATCCGCCGTTACCGCCCTTTGGAGCTACTGCGTGAATTTGAGCGCTCCTTAAACCGCGAGTTAGATTTTACCATTGAGGCCCGCAGTGCCGACCGCATTCGCAAAAATATGCGTAAAGTAGAGCGGATCACCATTCCCAAACTTTATTGGCCATGGACTAGCAGCACTCTGTGTGTGCAAGAGCTCATCGAAGGAATACCCGCCCGCCAAGTGGAACAACTCGATGCCAGTGGGGTGGACCGCCGGTTAGTGGCGGAACGTGGCGCCCAAGCCGCATGGAAGATGGCCTTGGAAGATGGTTTTTTCCATGCGGATCCACACCCAGGTAACTTTTTAATTTTACCCGGCAGCCGCATTGGCATGTTGGATTTTGGCATGGTGGGAAAACTCTCCAATGCCCGCAAAGAGCAAATTATTCAAATTGTGAAAGCCGTTGTTTCACAGGATGGCATTGCCTGCGCCAAGGTGCTTAGCCAGTGGTCCGATGGCATGCCGGTGAACCTCGATGCCATGGCTTCAGATATTGAAGACATCATCACCATGTACTATGGCCTGCCCCTTGAGGAGCTCGATGTCACAGGGCTACTCAACGATATTACTGCATTACTGCGCAACCACAATCTTATGTTGCCCTCGGATATTGCGCTGCTTCTTAAGGCGATTATTACCCTGGAAGGCTTTGGCCGTCTCATGTGCCCCACTTTTGATGTGATGAAAGCCGCTGAGCCCTTGGTGAAAAAGATGATGCGCGAGCGCTACAGCCCACGACGCTTAGCGCGCAACCTCAGCCTCAAAGCATTTGATGCGGTGGATAGGCTGTATAGCCAAAACACAGCCCACATCACAAGTTACCAGGACACCCATCACTTTGATGCACGCCACATGGAGCGTTTAATACGGCAGATTGAACGCTCCCAGTATCGCCAAGTGCAAACTTTTTTAGTGTGTACCGCCGCTTTGGTTGGCGCTATGCTATTGGCCTCACAATTCCCTCCTACCCTTTGGGGGGTATCTGTGCTAGGCGCCTTAATCTTGTTAGGTAGCACAGTGGTTGGCACCTGGCTCATGATAGTGGCACGTCGTTATTTAAGAGAATGGGAGTAAGCACCATGGCGGTTTTCTCACGCCTTAAAACCTTAAGCCTACTAGCAACAGTGGCGCTATTAAGTACTGCTTGTGCGGTATCCCCCACCGGGAGACACCAATTTTTAGCGCTATCATCCAATGATTTAAACCAAATGGGGGAAAGCGCTTATGCGGATATTAAATCCCAAACCCCCATCAGCAAAGATGCAAAGAAGAATCAATATATTCAGTGCATTGCAGATCATATTATTAAGGTCTCAGGCAGCAATGAGGCTTGGGAAACCAACTTATTTGATGATAAAAGCGTGAACGCCTTTGCCCTACCCGGCGGGAAAATTGGTATTTACACAGGCCTACTCACGGTGGCTAAAAATCAAGATCAAGTGGCCGCTGTAATGGGGCACGAGGTGGGGCACGTGTTAGCCCAACACTCCAATGAACGCATGTCCATTGAGTATGCTTCCTCCACAGGGTTGCAGCTACTTTCTGTATTAGCCGGCGCAGATTCCACGCAAAAAGGGATGCTGGTGGGGCTATTAGGTGTGGGGGCACAATACGGCATTAGCCTTCCCTTTAGCCGCAAACATGAATCCGAGGCGGATCTCATTGGGTTGGAGCTCATGGCAAAAGCAGGCTTTGACCCCAAAGAAAGCATCACCCTATGGCAGAATATGGCAGCTGCTGGTGGTTCTGGGGTGCCTGAGTTTCTTTCCACCCACCCTTCCCACTCCACACGCATTCGCGATTTAGAGCGCAACTTGCCAAAGGTCATGCCTTTATATGAGCAAGCAAGGGCTCAAGGGAAACGCCCTAACTGCTAACAAAAAGGCCTCAATAAACTACTCCAAAAAGGTTGGACATACTTTTTGGGAGTAGTTTACAAGGTGCCTTTTTTAGTAGTAAGCGTTTTCAGTAACGGAGTGGTCAGTGGTATCTTTCACTGCTGTGAGCTCGGGCAGCTTCTCTAGCAGGGTTTTCTCTACCCCGTGGCGCAGTGTAACTTCCACAGCAGCACACCCCTGACAACCGCCGCCAAACTCCAGTACGGCCACATTGTCCTCAGTGAGGTCCACTAGCTGAACACTACCACCATGAGAGGCAAGATAAGGATTCACCTCACTGTAAAGAATATGATGGATTTTCTCTTCTAAAGTGGCATCTGGGCCAATATCTGGCACACGGGATTTAGGCGCTCGGAAGCTTAACTGGCCACCCATGCTATCCTTCTTAAAATCAATCACTGCATCTTCAAGATAGGGTAAGCTTTTCCCTTCAATCCAAGCATGGAAGCCATCATATTCAAATTTCACATCACCCTCTTCTTCCTCGCCTGCTGGGCAATACGCCATGCAGCATTCTGCGTAAGGAGTCCCGGGGCGTTCCACGAAAATTCGTACCCCCATGCCCTCTGCGCCTTGTTTGGCTAACAATTCGCGCAAATAAGCCTGCGCTTCTGGAGTGACAGTGATATTATGCGTTGTCATAGAAATCCTAACCAATGTCCGAGTAATCTACTCAAGTATACACTGCTTTAATCACAAAGGCACAGCGATACAGCATTAAGGGGCTCAATGTTACCCATCATTTTTTTTAATCCAACCCTCTTTTAGCGATGACACAGTTTTTTTATGGCTAGCTCAAACCCCAGCACCCCTTACCACCGCTTACTGACCTTGGCACTCCCCATCATGGCTGCTTTGCTTAGCCAAAGTCTGCTAAATGTAGTGGATGCCGCTATGGTGGGCCACTTAGGTGCGCAATCCTTAGC
>CALEAR010000384.1 GCA_937943665.1 uncultured Alcanivoracaceae bacterium | reverse complement strand
AGGATTACTTTGCCTACAGTGTGGAGGCTTGGCGTTATGACCCCACGAAACCCTTAGAGGATGGGGAAACACCAGAGTTTGAGGGGCAAGCCGCTGAGCAGGTATTCACCGGCTATGTGCAAGTTACCATTGATAACATTCCTCCCATTGTGCCCCGAGAGCCCATTAAGGTGAAAATAGATCCCGGCAGCGAAACCACCATCGATCTTAAGCAGGCGGGGGTGAAGCCCATTGAGGGTGGGGTGAGTGAGGATAGGCCCATTGCCATTGAGCAACTGCTGGTGGAAAACGAGCCGCAATTCGCCTTGCGCGATGGCCGCACCCATGAGGTGTTAGGGACGGGTTTGTTTTTAAATGCTGATAACCTCACGGTAACTTACCGCCACGGAGATGTAACCAAAACCTTTGCCGATAGCTTTAGTGTGAAGGTGGTGGATAGCTGTGGTGCCAGCGCCATTGTGCCCATTCGGGTGGAGTTTAATGGTGCTGGCAGCTCCGGTGGTACTCAGCCCCTAGGGGTAACCCTGATCTTAGTGCTCGCGGGGCTTGTGAGGCGCAAACGGCTATTTAAGGCGTAGTAGCCAAGGGGATGAATAGCGGCGGTGCCATGGGCCCGCCGTTTTTTTTATGTTTTCTTTGTGGCCACCTCGAGTATTCCTGACTATCATAAGCTAATACGACGTTAGCAAGGCAACACCTTGCTAAGTGTTTATTTTTATTATGCCTCCCCGCCAAAAGTAAGGAGTAAGTATGGTCGCCTCATCCACATGGGATCTTGTTATTATCGGTAGTGGCCCAGCAGGTGAAGCCGCCGCCATGCGTGCTGCCAAAAGTGGTTTGCGCGTGGCAGTGGTGGAAGATCAACCTGAGGTGGGAGGAAGCTGTACTCACTTGGGTACGATTCCTTCTAAAGCCTTGCGTCACCAAGTTCGGCAGGTGATTCGCCAGCAACACAACCCCATTTTGCGTGGCATTAACCCCAATGCCGCCACAGGTTGGCCAGAACTTGTGAGCCGTATGAGCGAGGTGGTGGCGAATCAAAGCCAAGTGCGATCAGGATTTTATTTTAGGAACCGCGTACGTGTGTTTTTTGGCCGCGGCCGCTTAGATGGCCCAGGCCGCGTGCGAGTGGTGGATGCCCAAGAAAGGGAATCCTTACTAGAAGCGCGCAATATTATTTTAGCCACAGGCTCGCGCCCCTATCGCCCTGCGGATGTGGATTTTAACCACCCACGTATTTATGACAGCGATACCATTTTAAGCATGAGCCACACCCCGCGAAATTTAATTATTTATGGCGCTGGGGTGATTGGTTGTGAATATGCCAGCATTTTTACGGGCATGACCACTCGTGTGGATTTAGTGAACAGCCGAGAGCGATTGCTGGATTTCTTAGATGCTGAAATTTCCGATGCTTTGGGTTACCACCTGAGAGAACAGGGCGCCACCATTCGCCACAGCGAAGAATACGCGGCCGTGGAGCCCGATGAAACCGGTGTTACCTTGGTGTTGAAATCCGGTAAGCGCCTACGTGGAGATGCGTTGCTATGGTCTAACGGCCGCAGTGGAAACTCCCATGGGCTAGGCCTTGAAACCGTGGGCATTGAGCCAGATAGCCGTGGCCACATTAAGGTGAATGAAAAGTACCAAACCGAGGTGGAAGGCATTTATGCCGTGGGGGATCTCATTGGTTGGCCCTCGCTGGCAAGTGCTTCCTATGACCAAGGCCGCTTCTGTGCGGGCTTTATTTGTGGTGATGAAAACGTGCGCAGCCTAAGCCGGGTGCCCACGGGCATTTATACCATTCCTGGTATTAGCTCCCTCGGGCGAACGGAGCAAGAACTCACCGAGGCCAAAATTCCCTATGAGGTGGGGCAGGCTTTCTTTAAAAACCTAGCCCGGGCGCAAATCACCGGTGAGCGAGCAGGCATGTTAAAACTGCTGTTCCATCGTGAAACCTTGGAGCTATTGGGTATTCACTGTTTTGGGTATCAAGCCACAGAAATTGTGCACGTGGGGCAAGTGATTATGGCGCAGCCCGCACCTTATAACACCATTGAGTATTTTGCCAACACCACCTTCAACTACCCCACCATGGCGGAAGCGTATCGTGTGGCGGCGCTGAATGGGTTAAATCGATTATCCTTGTATTAAAACAGCAGAAACAAAAAAGCCTCGCTTTGCGCGAGGCTTTTTTTATGTGGCTGTGTGGTGGCCATTACCCTTCTAGGGCATAGGAGCCATCTTCACGGTGTACTTCTTTGCCGTGCAAGGGAGGGTTAAAGGCACAGGCTAGGATCATATCTTCGCTACCACCGCGTAATAGGTGTTCATCGTTTTGATCCAAAATATAAACGGTGCCAGGCTGAATTTTGTATAACTTGGCATCTTTTAAAGTTTCCACTTCACCGTTACCAGAAATGCAGTAAAAGGTTTCTAAATGGTTTTTGTATTAAATATGGGTTTCTGTGCCGGCATAAATGGTGGTGATGTGAAAAGAAAAGCCCATGCCATCATCAGCAAGGGATAAACGCACGGATTCCCAGTTGCCATTTTCGGCAACCACACGGCGATCCGAGTTGCGGCATTCTTCGAGTGTGCGAACAATCATTTTGAATCCTTAATAAAATGGGTGGAACGTGGGGCATTGAGCCCCACAGTTGTTAAGAGAACGAATAAATTAAGCCACGTTGCCTTCTTTTTTAGCTTCTGCCACGGCTTTATCGGCGGCATCGGCAACGATTTGTAAGCCCTTGCGCAAATCTTCTTCACTGATGGTAAGAGGGCACAGGGTCTTCACCACATGGCTATCCGCACCTGAGGTTTCGATAACCATTTTTTGCTTAAAGGCCTCTGTGGTAATGGCATCGGCCAGTTTGCCGCTATTGCACACCAAACCACGCATCATGCCGCGGCCAGTGGTGGTGAACCACTCGCTTCCGTGCTTTTCTGCAATGGCATCAAAGGCTTCAGCAATAATATCGCCTTTTTTCTTCACCTCGTTGGCGAAGGTTTTATCGCGCCAGTAGTGGTCTAGTGCAGCGGTGGCGGTAACAAACGCTGGGTTGTGGCCACGGAAGGTACCGTTGTGCTCACCGGGCTTCCACTGGTC
>CALEAR010000383.1 GCA_937943665.1 uncultured Alcanivoracaceae bacterium | reverse complement strand
GGCTGACGGGCTTTCTCAAAGGGGCCCTCAAGTCTTTGCGTTACTGTGGCGCCTTCTTCACTCACTAAGGTGGCGGTGAGGGCATCATATGAGCATTTTAAAAATAAGCTCAGGCCCACACGGCGTTCCGCTGAGGTTTTGGTAAGCGCCTGCTCCCATTGATGATCAATATTACGGTTAAGGGGTTAGGGCAGAGGCACCTCTCGCAGCACGGGGGGCATTTCTGCCAAGGCCACTCGATATTGCCAGTGCGGTTGTTCTTCCATGGTGAATTCAGCCAAGGGCTCCACCTTATTAGCACGGAAGCCCACCACTTCTCGTTTGTGCATAATATTCAACCCATCACCATTAGAAAGAGGCACCTGGGTTTGCACAATCACATGCTCTTTTTCGCATTGGAGCAATTCACCCACTGGCAAGCCCACGAATTTAGGGCTATCAAAGGCACCAATATCGATTTTGCGCTCGTTCACAAAATAATCTGTGCTGCCGCGGTGGAAGGTTTTATCTGGGTTGGGAATAAAAAAGTGTTCTGTGCGCCCACTGGAGGCGGGGGCTAAATCGGGTCGTTCCATTAAAACGGCGTCTAGCGCTTGTCGATAATGGGCTGTAATGTTTTTCACATAGCTCATATCTTTGTAGCGCCCCTCAATTTTGAAGGACCGAACGCCAGCATCCACGAGCTGCCGTAGGTTATCTGTTTGGTTGTTATCCTTCATGGATAACAGGTGTTTATCGAAGGCCACCACACGGCCCTGTTCATCCTTTAAGGTGTAGGGCAAACGGCACGCTTGGGAACAATCCCCACGGTTGGCGCTGCGGCCGGTTTGAGCATGAGAAATATAACACTGTCCAGAAAATGCCACACACAGGGCTCCGTGAATAAAAAACTCAATGGCGGCATCCACTTCTTGGCTAATGGCCTGAATCTCGGGCAAGCTTAATTCACGTGCTAACACCAGTTGAGAAAAGCCCACTTGATCAAGGAACTTGGCTTTTTCTAAGGTGCGAATATCAGTTTGTGTACTGGCATGTAATTCAATGGGGGGAATATCCATTTCCAACACCCCCATATCTTGCACAATGAGAGCATCCACCCCAGCGTCATAAAGCTCATGTATTAATTTTTCTGCCGCAGCCAATTCATCATCATGAAAAATGGTGTTGAGTGTGACAAACACTTTGGCATGAAAGCGGTGGGCAAAGCTCACTAGTTTAGCAATATCTTGCACACTATTGGCCGCGTTATGCCTTGCTCCAAAACTTGGGCCGCCAATGTAAACCGCATCGGCGCCATGAAGGATGGCCTCCTTGGCAATATGAATATCCCGTGCGGGGCTTAAAAGCTCAATGTGATGTGGGGCTAAGGACATAGGTACTCAAGAATATTAATGATGAATGGAAGGCGAATGATACCAGAAAAATGCATCAAAGCTTAGCGCGGCACACATTCGCGCTCATAGGTTTTATGCCAGTTTTGCTTATGCCAGCTCCAGAGAAGGAGGAGGGTATGAAGCAACCGTTGTAGCCCGTAAAAGGCCCATAGTTGGATGAAACTCATAGGCCATAACCACAGAGCCAAGGTGGCCAAAGGCAAAAAGAATAGCCACTGGGTGCCAAAGCTTGCCCAAAATACTTTGCCCGCTTCACCTATGCTTAATAGGGCCTGGGAGAAAATCATGGCGAGGCCATCACACATGACCACCACGGCAGTGATTTGTAGAGGTAAGCGGGCCTGAGCAATGAGGGCGTTATCGTGTAGAAAGAAGGCCAGTACCCAGTCGGGCGCTAGGGTTAAGGGAATCATGGCCACCAATAAAATGGCCGTTGCCAGTTGTGCTGCTTTCCAACCCCATTGACTAGCATCCTGTGTGTTGCTTTCACCAAGGGCTTGGCCCACCAAACTAGTGGTGGCCAAGGCCATGCCTAGGGCGGGCAGAATTAATAAAAGAGTAAGGCTAATGAGCACATGGCCAATGGCAAGGTAATCAGAGCCGTAATGGCCTAGCAGCCAAAACATTACCGCCATGCCCACGGCAAAAGAAAACTGCTGCAAGGATGTGGGCAGGGCGATGCGGGTGATGGCTTTATAGATGGTTTTTGTGGGAGGGTGAGTAGGGTTACCCAAGGGCTTAATGTGCCGCCACACCATAAAAGCGTTCAGCAGCATACCACAGCACATGGCTAAGCTCGTGCCCATGCCTGCCCCCATGGAGCCATAGGCAGGTAAGCCAAACCTTCCATAAATAAGCCCATAGCTAAACAGCACATTCAACAAATGGGATACCACTAAAATACGTAGGAAGGTGCCTGGCTGATGAATGCCATTCCAATATCCACGAAAGCTAAAGTTCATGGCCACGGCAAATAAGCCGGCTAATCGCATGAGGAAATAGGGAAGCGCTTCCTCCGCCACAGCAGCATCTTGGCTAATCCACAGCAATAGGGGTTGACTCCACCAATAAAAAAGCAAGGTCAAGGGAGGCGTGCTGGCTAGACCAAGTAATAAACCAGCTTTCATGGGAGAGGCCCAAGTGTTCGCACGGCTGCCACTATGTGCACGGGCAACGAGGGCTTGCACAGCACTGCCAAGGCCTAGCAGCAAACTCACCACCACAAAGTTGAGGTAGCTTCCCAC
>CALEAR010000382.1 GCA_937943665.1 uncultured Alcanivoracaceae bacterium | reverse complement strand
CCGTACGCCAAGGGGTGGGCGCAGACCCACGCATTGGTGAGGCCTATTTGTATCCAGGCTGTGGCTTTGGGGGGTTAGGGCTTTCACAAAATGTGGCTTATTTGGCCGGCACCTTGGCCAGCAAAGGGGTGAAATCCACCTTGCTAGAGCAGGTGTTAGATATAAACGAACGCCAGAAAGAGGTGATGTTCCGCAAGTTTTGGCATCACTATAACACCAAGGTGGCTGATAAAACCGTGGCCCTGTGGGGGGCTGCTTTTAAGCCGGGTACCGCCCGCATAGATAATGCGCCCGTATTGGCGCTCATTGAAGCCTTAGGTGCTCAGGGCGTACGCATTAAGGTGCATGATCCTCAAGCGTTAGCATTACTGCAAGATCATTTTTCTCACTCTCCTTATCACATTGAATATTGCCAAGATATGTAACAGGCCGTGAAAGGTGCCCACGGTTTAATACTGGTAACAGAGTGGAAAACCTATTGGAGCCCCGATTTTTCTCGCCTAAAACAAGCCATGGCCACACCACTGATTTTAGATGGTCGTAATATTTATGACCCCACTTATGTGCGTGAGTTGGGTTTTACTTACTACGGAGTTGGGCGATGAGAGGAATAGCGTTCAAACCCTCCTTACCTGCTGCTTGGCAGGCGGTGGCGCAGGCGGCAGAGCGCTTGCAAAACACTCATATTGCCGATTTATTTGCCCAGAATCCGCAACGTTTTGCTCAATGGCAGTTTCAGCTTGGTCCCTTGTTGCTCGATATTAGCAAGCAGCGCTTAGATGAAGAGGCCTTGGCGTCCTTATTGGCTTTGGCTAAACAACAACAGTTGGATGAATGGATTTCACGTTTGTTTAGCCACGCAAAGGTGAACCATTCGGAGGGGCGCCCAGCCTGGCACTGGGCCCTGCGTGCCTCTGATTCGCAGGCGCTTAAGGAGCCACAGGCCGGCGTATTTAACGCCGTGGCCGAAGAGCTTGCCAAAATGGAGCGCATCGTGGAGAAAATCCATGCAGGCCATTGGCGAGGTATTTCTGGTGAGCCCATAACCGATGTGGTGAACATTGGCGTGGGTGGCTCAGATTTAGGCCCCTTTATGCTTAGCCAAGCGTTGGCAGATGCCCATGCAAGTACAGCACACCCTTTGCGCGTGCACTTTGTTTCTTCCATGGATGGCAGCCAGTTATCTCCAAGGTTGCGTGAGCTGCGCCCAGATACCACCTTATTTATTGTTTCTTCAAAATCCTTCACCACCGTGGATACCCTTTACAATGCAGCCACTGCGAGGGCTTGGTTAGAGCGGCACTTGGGCAACACAGATGCCATGTTGCGATGTCATTTCATTGGCGTTTCAGCAGCAGCCGATAAAATGGCTGCTTGGGGTATTCAGCCAGAGAATCAGCTGAATTTTTGGTCTTGGGTAGGGGGGCGATTTTCCCTGTGGTCAGCCATTGGCTTGCCCATTGCCATTCGTATAGGCATGGGGCCCTTCCGTGAATTATTGGCGGGTGCCCATGCCATGGATGTGCACTTTAAAAACACGCCCTGGGAGAAAAATATTCCCGTGTTAATGGGGCTGGTGGGCGTGTGGAATACCAATGCCCTAGGCATTAGTGCCCATGCCATTTTGCCCTATGATGGGCGATTAAAATTTTTGCCTAGCTACCTAGAACAGCTGGAAATGGAATCCAATGGTAAATCTGTGGATCGAGAGGGCAACCCTGTTGCGGTTCACACTTGCCCTGTTTTATGGGGGGATGTGGGTTCTAATGCGCAGCATGCCTTTTACCAACTGCTGCATCAAGGCACAGTACCGGTGACCTGTGATTTTATTGTATCCGCTAAGCGTTATCATGAACCCCATCACGGTGAATCGGAAGAGGAATTAAGGCGACAGCATGAGCTTTCTTTGGCTAACTGCTTGGCACAATCCCGTTTGTTGGCGTTTGGCGAAAAAGCTTTCGCCCAAGAAGAAAACGCTCCTAGCTATAAGCGTTATCCCGGTAATCAACCTAGTACCACCTTGCTCTGCGAAGAAATTAGCCCTTATGCCATGGGCGCATTGTTAGCCGCTTATGAGCATAAGGTGTTTGTGCAATCGGTGCTGTGGAACATTAACCCCTTTGATCAGTGGGGGGTGGAAATGGGTAAAGTGATCGCCACAGAAACCCTCGGTTATATTAATCAATCTGAGCCTATTGCAGAGCATTTAGATAGCTCCACACAGGGCTTGATTGCTCACATTCATGCCCACCAAGAGACAGAGTAAAGCGAGCAAATAATGACCACTCACATTGAAGCTTCTATTTTTCGTGCCTATGACATCCGCGGTGTGGTAGGCGAAACCCTTAACGAAGCCGTGGCCACCCTGATTGGCCGTGCCATTGCTGCAGAAAACCAAGCTCGTGGCAGAGATACCATCGCTGTGGCACGGGACGGACGTTTATCAGGCCCAAGCCTGTTAAAAGCCCTTATTCAGGGGCTTAGGGAAGGGGGCTGCCATGTGGTGAATGTGGGGCAGGTGCCCACCCCTGTTTTGTACTATGCAGCATCCACTCTGCCTGGAGTGGATTCTGGTGTTATGGTCACAGGCAGCCATAACCCACCGGATTATAACGGTTTTAAAATCATGTTAGCGGGGGAAACCCTTTCAGGGGATGCCATTGAGGATTTGTATCGCCGTATTGTGGCGCAAGAATTTAGCTCAGGTGAAGGTTCATTCAGGGAAGAAGATATTTCCCAGGCTTATTTAGATCGCATTGTGCAGGATGTGTCTCTTGCACGCCCTTTAAAAGTGGTGGTGGATACAGGCAATGGCGTGGCAGGGGAGTTAGCGCCACAATTAATGGCGTTACTCGGTTGTGAAGTGGTGCCCTTGTTCACTGATATTGACGGTAATTTCCCCAACCATCATCCAGATCCTGGCGATCCTGCCAATATGCAGGATTTAATGCGTGTGGTGGCAGAAACCCAAGCGGATTTAGGTTTAGGCTTTGATGGTGATGGCGATAGAGTGGGAGTGGTAACACCAAAGGGTGAGCTCATTTATCCTGACCGCCTTATGATGGCCTATGCCCAAGATGTGCTAAGCCGAGTGCCAGGGGCCCGTATTATTTATGATGTGAAGTGCAGTGGTAATTTAGCCAAACTCATTGCTGAGCATGGGGGGGAACCTGAAATGTGGCAAACAGGGCATTCCTTAATTAAAGCCCGCATGAAGGCCACAGGCGCCCCATTGGCAGGGGAAATGAGTGGGCATATTTTCTTTTCAGAACGTTGGTACGGTTTTGATGATGGCCTTTATGCCGCTGCTCGTATGTTAGAAATTTTAGCCAAAACACCGCAAGATGCAGATAGCTTTTTTGCCCAGTTTCCACAGGATCCCAGCACCCCAGAGATTAACATTGCGGTGAGTGATGCCAAGAAGTTTAAGGTGGTGGAACGTTTAGTGGCGGAAGGTGATTTTGGTGATGGCAAACGCACCACCATCGATGGGTTACGTGTGGATTACGACGATGGCTGGGGGCTGTGCCGCGTTTCTACCACCTCCCCCAAACTAGTGACCCGTTATGAAGGCCGTACCCAAGAAGCCTTAGAGCGTATTCAACGGGTTTTTGAAAATAACATTCGTCAAGCCATGGAAAAGGAAGGGGTGAGCACTGAATAGATCGGTTTTGCTCATTTATTGGGCAAAAGTTTTACTTTTGTTGTGAGCCTTTGCCTATTCAGGGCAAGGAGTATTAACGAGTTCACAAATTTTAATTTTTCTTGGGCTATGCTTGGATCTGCTGGGGCTAGAGGATAGCCCCAGCCATAATAATTACAACTAAAACAACCAATTGTGCATAAAAGGATGTGGCCCAATGGGTAAAATCATTATTGTTAATCCTTATCAACTTTTTCGTGCAGCGTTAATACAACTATTTCAGCAACTGGAAGATTACACCGTGGTAGCCGATGCGGAAACCGGTGAAGAAGCCATACAGTTGGTTCGCCAAATAGAACCAGATTTGGTGTTGCTGGATATTAATATGGGGGGCATAGGTGGCATTGAGACCATCAAACGCATTAAGCGCATTCAGCAAGATACTAAGATACTTGTGGTAACAACCTCAGAGGCCGCACCTTACCCGAGCATGGCTATTAAAGCGGGTGCAGAAGGTTTTGTTAGCCTCCATGATAGTGATGACAACCTGATGCGCGCGGTGAGAACCATCATGTCGGGACAAAACTATATTACTTCACATATTGCCCAAGAAATGGCTATGAAATCCTATGTGGAATATAACAGCCCTTTTGAAACACTGTCGGAGCGAGAGCTGCAGGTAATGTCCCTTATTACTCAATGTTATCGGGTGAAAGATATTGCGCAGCAATTGTATTTATCCCCTAAAACAGTGAACACCTATCGCTACCGCATCTATGGCAAGCTAGGGGTGGACAGCGATGTGGGGATGACCATAATGGCTATGCGACACGGCATGCTCAGCGCATATAATGGTAAAAGGTCCCGAGGTTGAGTAAAACAACATTTGATAGTGAGTCTTTTCTAAAGCGATGCACGCGGAAACCCGGCGTGTATCGCTTTTTTAATCAGCATAAAAAGATTCTTTATGTGGGTAAGGCGCGTAACCTTCATGATCGCTTATCCAGCTACTTTGTAGGAAAGATCACCTCGCGAAAAACGGAAGCTATGCTCTCCCATGTGGCCTATGTGGAAACCACCGTTACCCATGATGAAACCGAGGCTTTGCTCTTAGAACAGGCGCTGATTAAAACCCATCGGCCGCCTTACAATATTTTATTACGTGACGATAAATCCTACCCCTATATTTTAATTGATAGAGCCCATGCGTTTCCGCGGGTGGGTTTTCACCGTGGTGAACGCAAAAAAACCGGGCAGTATTTTGGTCCTTACCCTAGTGTGGCAAGCGTTAAAGAGGCGCTAAATGTACTTGAAAAGGTGTTTAAACTACGTAATTGCCACGACACCATGTTTAAGCAACGCACGCGTCCCTGCCTGCAATATCAAATTAAGCGATGCACAGCACCCTGTGTGGGTAAGGTCTCCATGGAGGCGTATGCCAAACAAGTGGAAATGGCGGTGGATTTTTTGGAGGGCCGTGATAATCAGCTGCTTGCGGATTTAGAGCAACAAATGCTAGATGCCTCACAGGCCTTAGCCTTTGAGCGAGCTGCTGAATTGCGCGATCAAATTGCCGCCTTGCGATTGATTCAGCAAAAACAATATGTGGATACCACCGATGAAACCGCTAGCGCTGATGTGTTTGCGGTGATAGTGCGCCATGGTAAGGCGGTGGTGGAGCAGCTGAGTATTCGTCACGGTCGTTTGTTAGGCCATCAAAGCCATGGGCTTACCTTGCATTTGGATCAACGTCCAGAGGACGTGTTAAAAAGCTTTGTGGAACAATATTATTTAGCCATGGAAAGCACGGAGAAGCTGCCTAAAGAAGTATTGCTTAGCCATGCCATCCATAGTGAAAGTTTAAGGGAGGCACTGTTTCAGCGTCATGGTAGGCGCCTGCGTTTTGCTCATCAGGTGCGTGGCCAGCGGCAGGCATGGCGGCGTTTAGCAGAGGAAAATGCCCAACACTCCATGGTGAATTTGCTGGCCAAGCAACAAAACATGGAACAGCGTTTGATGGCCTTGCAGGAGGCGCTGTCTCTGCATAGTGTGCCGGAACGTATAGAGTGCTTTGATATTAGCCACACGGGCGGGGAAAAGGCAGTGGCAGCTTGCGTGGTGTTTGGCTTGGAGGGGCCAGTGAAAAGCGATTATCGTCGTTACAATGTGGCACCACCTCAAGCGGGGGATGATTATGCCGCTTTAGCTGAGGCGGTGGTGCGTCGCTACCGCCGTATGATTGAAAACGAACAGCCCATGCCTCATTTAGTGCTTATTGATGGTGGTAAAGGGCAGGTGAGTACAGTGGCAACTGCATTAGCAGAGCTTGGTTTGCCGGATCAAGAAATTATTGGCATTAGCCAAGGGCCAGGTAAGCACAAAAATGTGGAAGAACGGTTGCATAAAGTTGATGGGACTGTAATAGTCTTACCCGCGGAACATAGGGGGCTTCATTTATTGCAACAAATTCGCGATGAGGCTCACCGCTTTGCCTTGCTAGGTCATCGGGCGCGACGCCAAAAAAGCCGCACAGGCTCTGTGCTAGAAGGTATCCCAGGGGTGGGCCCCAAACGCCGAAGGGCCCTGTTGCACCATTTTGGGGGGTTGGCACAGTTACGTAATGCTTCCGAGGAAGCCATTGCCGCCGTGGAGGGGATTGGCCCTCAGTTGGCCCGCACTATTTATGCCTGGCTTCACGAGTAACATGTTAAAGACAAGGTATTCACATGCGTAAAACCGATTATGCCACCGCCTTAACACTTCCCAACCTACTCACATTAGCGCGGCTGGCTTCGGTTCCTGTACTGGTGCTTGTGTTTTTCTTGCCGTTTAAATCCAGCCCACTTATTGCGGCCGTGATTTTTGCAGTGGCAGGTATCACCGATGCCTTTGATGGATATTTAGCTCGCAAAATGAAGCTCACCAGCCGTTTTGGTGCTTTTATTGATCCCGTGGCGGATAAGCTTATGGTGGCGGTGGCTTTGCTATTGCTAGTGCATGGGCACAAAACCATTTGGATGACTATTCCTGCCTTGGTGATTATTTCTCGAGAAATTTTAGTTTCAGCTCTGCGTGAATGGATGGCAGAACTCGGCAAGCGAGCCAATGTGGCGGTGAGTAATATGGGCAAGGTGAAAACCATTGTGCAAATGGTGGCCATTACTCTGTTGCTTTATTTCCCCGTGGAAAAGGGCGGTATGGGGGAGATTATTTTTAGCTGGAAGCTGTTACTTTCCTACGCACTCTTATATCTAGCCACCTTTTTAACCCTCTCATCCATGCTGCAGTATTTGCGCGCTGCTTGGTATGATCTTTGGTCGAGTGAGGCGGATGGGTGAAGATTGTGCATTTGCTAAGCAGTTGATTTGAAACTTGTGCAAAGATTCGCCAAACGAAAAAACATGGCTTGACAGCCTAGGGGGCTCATGTAGAATGCTCGCCGCAGACAGGGAAGCTTCCACAACAATCTTCTCTGAATGATCAGCGGGAATAGCTCAGTTGGTAGAGCACAACCTTGCCAAGGTTGGGGTCGCG
>CALEAR010000381.1 GCA_937943665.1 uncultured Alcanivoracaceae bacterium | reverse complement strand
CAGCTTAGGGGCTCAGGTGGCGGCCTTTTTAAACGTGTCCCAAGATCACTTGGAGCGCTACCGCTCCCTGGCAGATTACATTGCTGCCAAACAGCGGATTTTTGATGGCTGCGAAGTGGCGGTGTGGAACCGAGATGATGACACCACACGCCCCCATGGTGCTGTGGCCCACCAAATTACTTTTGGTACGCATCCCAAGGCCGATTACCGTTGGGATCATCACACCGGTTGCTTGTATCGTCGTGAACAAAAGCTATTGCCCGCCGAGCGCTTGGCCATGAAGGGCCACCATAATGTGTTGAATGTGCTAGCGGCCTTAGCTATGGCCGAAGCATTAGATTTGCCCCTGTATTCCTCCTTAGAAGCTGCGGTTGCCTTTTGTGGATTAGCGCACCGTTGTGAGTTGATTGCAGAGGATGCGGGAGTGCTGTGGATTAATGATTCCAAAGGCACCAATGTGGGCGCCACCTTAGCGGCCTTAGAAGGCATCGGTTCTTCCATTGAGGGCAGCATCATTCTTATTGCGGGTGGCCAAGGGAAGGGGCAGGATTTCAGCCACCTTAAAGCGGCGTTAGCAACCTACGTAAGCCACACCTATGTGTTGGGTGAAGATCAAGCCGCCCTCGCGGCCCTGTTGCCAGCGCACAAGGTAACCGCAGTGGCCACCCTAGAAGAAGCGGTACAAAAGGCCCATGGGTTGGCGAAAGCCGGAGATGCGGTGCTGCTATCGCCCGCTTGCGCAAGCTTAGATATGTTTGATAGTTACCAGCATCGTGGACAAGTGTTCACCCAAGCGGTTCAGGAGGTGCTCTCATGATCGCACAATGGTGGACACAATTACGCCAGCAACACATAGATACCCTGTTACTCGGAGCTGTACTGGCGCTTTCCTTGCTCGGCTTGGTCATGGTGATGTCAGCCTCCTTGCAAATCGCCGAAAGCGATCAGGGCAACGCCTTTCACTTCTTCCAACGTCATGGGGTGTTCTGGGTGTTGGCAGTGGTGCTGGGCTTTATCACTTATGCCTTTATCCCCTTAGGGCGTTTTGAAAGCCTTGGTTTCTTGGCCTTTATTGTGGCCGTGGGCGCCTTGTTATTAGTGTTTGTGCCTGGCCTCGGCCACTCCGTGAACGGTTCTTTACGCTGGGTGAATTTAGGCGGGTTGCGAGTGCAGCCGGCAGAATTGGCCAAGTTCCTATTTATTATTTACTTGGCAGGCTTTATTAACCGTCGCTATAGCTTGTTAATCACCTCTTGGCAGAGCTTTATTGCACCGCTGGCGCTATTGGGTATTTTAGCCGGTTTATTATTGGCCCAGCCTGATTTTGGCACCTTAGTGGTGGTGGGCACCACTACCTTGGGCATGTTGTTTTTAGCAGGTGTGCCCTTGGTGCGCTTTGTGGTGCTAGTGGTGGGTTTAGGGGCTTTGGCAGCGGTGGTGGCTGTGGCCGAGCCCTACCGCGTGATGCGTTTGATGTCTTTCATGGACCCATGGGCGGATCAGTTCAACAGCGGATATCAACTCACCCAAAGCCTTATTGCCTTTGGCAGTGGCCATTGGTTTGGCGTGGGGTTAGGAAATAGTGTACAGAAGCTGTTTTTCCTACCCGAAGCACACACAGATTTTATCGCCGCCGTGATTGCCGAAGAATTAGGCCTGTTTGGGAACATCGGCTTAATGGCGCTGTTGGCTACAGTGGTGGCGCGCTTGTTTTTCATTGGTCATCGCTTAGCGAGTGCCAACTGGTGGTACCAGGCCCTGTGCGTCTATGGCTTCGCCATTGTGTTTAGTGCGCAAGCCTTAATTAACTTGGGCGTGAGCATGGGCGCTTTGCCCACGAAGGGCCTCACCTTGCCCTTTGTGAGCTATGGCGGCAGCAGCTTATTAATTTCTGCCGTGATGGTGGCCTTGGCCCTGCGTGCGGATGCGGATCTTAAGGCCGCTGAGCAGCGTGGAGGTGCCCAATGAAGAAGCGTGTGGTGATGATGGCAGGTGGCACCGGTGGGCATGTGTTTCCCGCCTTGGCCGTGGCTCGTGCCTGGGAAGAGAAAGGGTACGAAGTGCACTGGCTAGGCGGTGAGCAGGGCATTGAGCAGCGTTTAGTGCCACAGGCAGGTTACCCCTTGAAAGCGTTAACAGTGAAGGGGCTACGCAGTGGTGGCGCCTGGCGCAAGCTCTTGGCGCCATGGATGATCTTCAGCGCCATTCGTGAAGCACGCCGTTGGTTAAAAGAAGTTAATCCGGTGTTGGTAATGGGCTTTGGTGGTTATGCTAGCGGCCCCGGTGGTTTGGCTGCCCGTTGGTGTGGCATCCCGTTGGTAGTGCACGAGCAAAATGCCATTCCCGGGCTCACCAATCGTGTGTTAAGCCATGTGGCTCAACTCACCTTGGCGGCCTTTGAGGGAGCTTTCCCTGCTGAGGTACCTGTGGTGGGCAACCCTGTGCGCGAGGAAATTCTCGCCTTGCCGGCGCCCAAGCAGCGTTATGACGAACGCGAGGGTGCCTTACGCCTCTTAATTTTAGGTGGCAGCCAAGGGGCTTTGGCCTTGAACACACAGCTGCCTCCGGTGCTCGGCAAGGTATTAGCCGAACAGGATGTGCAGATTCGCCATCAAGCCGGCCGTGGACGCCGTGATGAAACCCTTGCTGCTTACGAAGGCACCGGGTTAAGCGTACAGGTGGATGAATTTATTGATGATATGGCCCAAGCCTACGGCTGGGCAGATTTGGTGATTAGCCGTGCCGGCGCTTTAACCATCTCTGAGCTAGCGGCGGCAGGGGTGGCGGCTTTATGTGTGCCATTACCCACCGCCGCGGATGATCACCAAACTCATAACGCCCAGTGGTTAGCAGGCGTGGGAGCTGCACGTATTTTGCCCCAAGCGGAGCTAACGGAAGCCGGCGTGAAGGAACGATTAGACGATATTTTAGCGCGTCATACCCTGGCACAAATGGCCCAACGTGGCCGCGAGGCGTTGCATGCCCATAGTGCTCAGCGTGTGGTGCAACTCAGTGAGGAATTACTGCATGGATAAGACAACCACACCCACATGTCGTGAAACCATGACCCACGTGGTACCGGCCATGCGTCGTATTAATGTGATCCACTTTGTGGGTATTGGTGTTGTTGGTATGTGCGGCATTGCTGAGGTGATGCACAACCA
>CALEAR010000380.1 GCA_937943665.1 uncultured Alcanivoracaceae bacterium | reverse complement strand
TAGGGTCGATTTCGGTAACGCGCACAATCATGCCCTCTTGGCGTAGGGATTGTGCAGAGCCTTTACCCACATCACCGTAACCGATCACTAAGGCACGCTTACCAGAAAGTAGGTGGTCGGTGGCGCGCTTCACAGCATCATTAAGGGAGTGGCGGCAGCCATAACGGTTGTCGTTTTTCGATTTGGTAACGGCATCGTTCACATTAATGGCAGGCACCTTTAGGGTGCCTTTTTTTAGCATGTCATGCAGGCGCATTACCCCAGTGGTGGTCTCTTCGGAGATGCCGTGAATTTTTTCAAGCATTTGCGGATACTTTTCATGAATTAGCGCGGTGAGATCACCACCGTCATCTAGGATCATGTTGGCATCCCATAGGTTGCCATTGCCATCGTGACAGGTTTGTTCAATACACCAAATGTATTCTTCTTCCGTTTCACCCTTCCACGCAAACACGGGGGTGCCTGCGGCTGCAATAGCGGCGGCAGCGTGGTCCTGAGTGGAGAACACGTTGCAGCTTGACCAGCGCACTTCAGCACCTAGGTCTTGTAGGGTTTCAATGAGCACTGCTGTTTGAATGGTCATGTGAATGCAACCAATAATACGCGCGCCCTTTAGGGGCTGTGAGGCACGATATTTGTTGCGAATGGCCATCAAGGCAGGCATTTCGGTTTCTGCAATGGCAATTTCACGTCGGCCCCAATCCGCCAGGGAAAGATCGGCGACTTTAAAATCTTGCTTAGCAATAGATGTGGCAGTTGTACTCATGTTTCTCTCCATTCGTGTTTAGCGAATGGGCGCCGTTGATATCCGAGCCTAGCGGCGAACCGCTGCAGCGCCCCTCGGATGGTTTCATTAAATGCCGGCGTCGGCTTTAAGCGCCTCGGCTAAATCGGTGCGTTCCCAGGTGAAATTAGGGTTGTCGCGGCCAAAGTGTCCGTAGGCGGCGGTGTCACGATAAATAGGGCGGCGTAAATCGAGTGCTTCAATAATGCCGCTAGGACGTAAATCAAAGTGTTTACTAATTAAGCTAGCGATGGCCTCATCGCTAATGCGACCCGTGCCAAAGGTGTTCACTGAAATGGATGTGGGTTCTGCCACACCAATGGCATAGCTCACTTGAATTTCACAGCGCTCCGCAAGGCCTGCAGCCACCACGTTTTTGGCCACATAACGGCCAGCGTAGGCGGCGGAGCGGTCGACTTTAGAGGGGTCCTTGCCTGAAAACGCGCCACCGCCATGGCGGGCCATGCCGCCGTAGGTATCCACAATAATTTTGCGGCCGGTTAAGCCGCAATCGCCCACGGGACCACCAATGACAAAGTTGCCGGTGGGGTTAATGTGATATTTGGTGCCGGTGTGCAGCCACTCAGTGGGCAGCACAGGTTTAATAATTTCTTCCATCACTGCTTCGTGAATGTCTTTTTGGCTAATGTGGGCAGCATGCTGGGTGGAAAGCACCACTGCATCCACCGCCACGGGTTTGCCGTTTTCATAACGTAAGGTGAGCTGGCTTTTGGCATCAGGGCGTAGCCAATCGAGCACCCCGCTTTTGCGTAACTGTGCTTGGCGCTCCATTAAGCGGTGGGCATAGTGAATAGGGGCGGGCATAAAACTTTCGGTTTCATTGCTGGCATAGCCGAACATGAGACCTTGGTCGCCAGCGCCAAGTTGGTTGTCTTCTTTTTCATCCACGCCTTGGGCAATATCTGCGCTTTGCTTGCCAATGGCGTTAAGCACACCACAGCTGGCGCCATCAAAGCCCACTTCGGAGCTGTTGTAGCCGATGTCTAAAATCACATCACGCACCACCTGTTCTAAATCCACATACGTGTTGGTGGTCACTTCACCCGCAATAATAGCTACCCCAGTTTTCACTAAGGTCTCCACTGCAACTCGGGCATCTGGATCATCTTGGATGATGGCATCGAGTACCGCATCGGAGATTTGGTCTGCCATTTTATCGGGATGGCCCTCAGATACGGATTCAGAGGTAAAAATTGTATATTCGCTCATGGGGTAGTTACTCCGTGGTAGTACCATTCATTTGTTTTGTTTTGGGGTGTGTAAAACTGCGCACTTGCAACTGGAATCCATTGCCGAGGGCCATGAATTGGCATTCTTGCGCTTCTAACCCCGCGCTTGCTAACCAATGTTGTAAATCCTGCTCGTGAAACCCAAGCCACACATGACCATAGTTGGTTTGTGTCCAAAGCTGCTGATGTGCACATAACTCAGTAATAATCAGCACCCCGTTAGGTTTTAGCCGGCGCGCTGCAGCAATGAGCGCATCGGCTGGGTGAGCCATGTGGTGTAACACCATGTTCAGCACCACCGCATCAAATTGTTGAGCAGGGGCTTGGTTGGGCCAATGACCTTGCTCTAACTGGGCGTTAACCCCTTGGGCTTGAAGTAATTTTTTCGCCCGTTGCAGCTGGGCGGGGCTGCGTTCTATGCCCAATAAATACTGAAAGTGTTTTGCCACTTTGGCGAGGAACTGCCCTTCGCCTGGGCCTATTTCCAAAAGGGCCTCGCCTCCTTGGGGTAAAGCCCGTTGCAGCATGCTGGCGGCAAGTGCTTGGTAATCTTGGCTATAAGCAAGGAAAGGGTCTTCCTGTAGCCGAGTATCCTGTGAGGCAAAATAGGCTTGGCTTTTTGCACTTCGCGCTTGCTCAAGTAACTCAAAGGCTGCTGGCATGTCGGGATCTAACGCCATTTGGTTAAGTCTATGAAACAAAGCCTGTTGGGCAGCGGCTGTGATGGGGGAAGCCTCCCAATCGGGTAACCGGCGCCGGTAGAACAGGGTATTGCCTTCGCGTCTGGCCTCCACCAAACCCGCCTGTGTTAGTACCTTTAAATGGTGGCTTAGCCGAGATTGGCTCAGGGCTAGCAAGGTACTTAATTCTGAAGCGGCAAAGCTGTTATTCCCTAGGGCTTGAAGCACCTTTAGGCGAAGCTCATCCCCTGCGGCTTTATAAAAAGCAGCTAAGCTATTCAAGGTAAATGCAGGGGACGCTATGTTGCTCATGGGCGAACTATACGCCAATGGCGAACCTATATCAAAATTTTTTGAAATAGATTTTTAAGGCATAAGCTCATGCTTGCAGTGGGAGGTGGCCAACACCGGTTAGTGTTGGCCTTGTGGCTAGGAATTCAGTAGGAACTCAGCGCCCTTTTCAGCAATCATTACGGTGGGTGCGTGAATATTGCTGCCTGTGATGGTGGGCATAATGGAGGAATCAATCACGCGGAGGCCTGTTAATCCATGCACGCTTAGTTTTGAATCCACCACTGCCATGGGGTCATTACCCATTTTGCAGGTGCCTGCGGTGTGATACACGGTTTCCACATTGGCACGAATCCAACGCTCAAGTGCCACATCGCTTTGAATATCGGGCCCTGGAGATTCTTCCACCTCAAAATAATCCGCCATGGCGGGCTGCGCTAAAATCTCACGGCCAAGACGAACCCCCTTCACTAACGCCTTGAGCTCTTTTTCTTTTTCAAAGTAGTTAGGTTGGATCAATGGGTCCGAAAAGGGGTTGGCATCTTTTAGTGTTACCGTGCCTCGGCTTTCTGGGCGCAGATGGCAAATATGCAGCACAAAGCCTGGGCGCATGGAGGTGGTAAGGCCATGTCCATGGGGCAACATGCGTACAGCGGCAAACTGAAGTTGCAAATCAGGAATGGGTTCCTCGGAGCTTGAGCGAATAAAACCACCGCTATCTGTGGGGGTGAACCCAAAGTTCTTCTGTGTAAACATTTTATGGCTGAACTTGAGGGTGTTGAGCTTTAGCCCTGTGGTTAAGGAGGTGCCGCTTTTATCTAAGCAACGAATAATCACATCTGGGTGATCCTGAAGATTTTCGCCCACTCCCGGCAAATGGTGCACCAAGGGAATGCCGTGTAGTGCTAGCTCTTCTTGTGGACCAACGCCTGAGAGCTTAAGCAGTTGAGGGCTGTTAATGACTCCCGCACTGAGTATCACTTCCTTGTTAGCGGAGAGCTCTTCACGGGGGGAGGCGGCGGCCGCTTTACGATTGTGACCACGAGCGAATTCCACCCCCGTGGCCCGCTTTCCTTCAAAGAGAATGCGGGTAACGTGAGCATGGGTAATGACAGTAAGGTTAGGGCGATCTAGGGCGTCATCTAAAAAGGAATAAGCACTGTTGGCACGGCGGCCTTTAGGAGTTTGGGTGACTTGGAAAAAACCAACGCCCTCTTGATCAGCCCCGTTAAAATCCACTGAGTGCTTAAAGCCGGCTTGTTCAGCGGCTTTCACAAATGCTTGGCTGGCGGGAAAGTGAAAGTTGGTATCCACTACATCCATGGTGCCCTGAGCGCCATGATAGTAGCTTGGGCCACGTTGCTGACGCTCTGAGCGTTTAAAGTAGGGTAGCTCATCTTCATAGCTCCAACCCTCATTACCTAAGGCGGCCCAGTGATCAAAATCTGCTTGATGCCCGCGGGTATAGCTCATGGCGTTAATGGAGCTAGAGCCGCCGAGCCCTTTGCCCCGTGGCCAAAAAAAACGCCGGTACCCAGTGCGCACTTCCGCCTCTGTGCGGTACTTCCAATTGAATCGTTTGCTATTCATAAGAAACAGCATATTAAGCGGGTTGGTATGGCGTACAAAATAGCTACGGTCATCACCACCTGCTTCGAGTAAGCATACTTTCACGTTTGGGTCTTCTGATAGGCGGTTTGCCAATAAGCAACCTGCAGAGCCGGCGCCCACTATGATGTAGTCGTACATGGTTGTTTCTCTTATTTTCTGGAATGGAAAGTTAAGTGCAGCATACACCTTAGCAACGTATAAACAATAAATAGTAACAGCTCTTGAAACTGTAAGGTTATTCCGTTCAGGAATATGAGTTTTGTTTAATGTGCTATAATCCCTCGCCGTTCGTTAATCCGAACTCATCGGCAACCTTGTAACTGGTTGTTTTGCATGTTTTTTTGCATGTGTCTGATGATACCCCGTCAACGCATTTGCGTATTGGCGTGGCGCACCTTCACGGCTTTGGCCGTGCTAAGCACAGTAAATTCGTTTGTTGTGCGCCTTCTTGCAAACCTTAGTGGGTTTAGCGTCTGATAACGTAGGATAGTATGAGAGTTGGTATAATTGGTGCCGGCCCTAGTGGTTTGGCGCAACTACGTGCCTTTGAAGCAGCCCAACGTGCGGGCGTGGATATTCCTGAAATCATTTGCTTTGAAAAACAATCTAACTGGGGTGGCATGTGGAATTACACATGGCGCACTGGCTTAGATAAATACGGGGAGCCGGTACATGGCAGCATGTATCGCTACCTTTGGTCCAATGGGCCGAAAGAGTGTTTGGAGTTTTCTGACTATAGTTTTGATGAACACTTTGGACGTCCCATTTCCTCCTACCCGCCACGGGAGGTACTGTTTGATTACATTCAAGGACGAATTGAAAAAAGTAATGCTCGCGAATTTATTCGCTTTAACACAGTGGCACGCTGGGTGGATTTTGATGAAGCCACGCAAACTTTCACTGTGGTATTAGATGATGTGGCTAATAATAAAACCTACACTGAAACGTTTGATTATTTAGTGGTGGCCACGGGGCATTTCTCTGTACCGAATATGCCTTATTTTAAGGGTATCGAAACCTATGAGGGAACAGTGAGACATGCCCATGACTTTCGCGGGGCTGAGCCTTATGTGGGCAGGGATTTGCTCATTATTGGAGGCAGCTATTCTGCGGAGGATATTGGTGTGCAGTGCCATAAACATGGTGCTAAATCCGTTACCATAAGTTATCGCACGGCTCCCATGGGGTTTGATTGGCCTGAAGGCATGGAAGAGAAACCCTTGGTGACACACTTTGAAGGCCATACAGCCTACTTTAGTGATGGCACACAAAGGCGTTTTGATGATGTCATCATGTGCACTGGGTATCAGCACAACTTCCCCTTCTTGCCCCATGAGTTTCGTTTGGAAAACAAAAACTGCCTTTACCCCGATAACCTGTATAAGGGGGTGGTGTTTAATGAACAGCCACGCCTGCTGTTCTTAGGCATGCAGGATCAGTACTACACCTTTAATATGTTTGATGCACAAGCCTGGTTCGCTCGCGATGTGATGATGGGCAAGATCACTCTGCCTAACAAAGCGGAACGGGATCGGGATATTGCAACATGGTTAGCCAAGCAGCAAGCCATTGAGAATGTGTTTGATGAGGTGGACTTTCAAACGGAATACACTCGTGAGCTTGTGGATAGCACCGATTACCCCGACTTTGATCTTGAGAAGGTGGGGGAAATGTTTAAATCTTGGCAGCGGGATAAACGCGAGGATATTTTGCGCTACCGAGATAAAACCTATACATCTGTGATGACAGGAACGAAAGCAGCCAAGCACCATACGCCTTGGCTAGAGGAGCTAGATGACTCCATGGCCCGTTATCTAGGGCAAGAGAAGAAACAAGCCTCGTGATAATACCGCCGCCACTTCCCTGTGGCGGCTTTTTTTATGTGGCTATATTGAGTGTGAGCATGCCGGCCACAATAAAACCGATGCCCACCCAGCCTTTCACCCCTAGGGGTGAACGGAAGATGAAAATATCCAGCAGGGCTGTGCCTATCATGCCAAGGCTGCCCCATACGGCATAGGCTACGCCTAAGGGCAAGTAACGCACCGCAAAACTAAGCACCACAAAAGCAAGGATAATATTAATTAGCGCTAAAGCTCCCCACCCCCAGTGGCGAAAGCCTTCTGAGCGCTTTACACAGTAGTTGGCGCAAATATCTAGAGTGGCAGAACCCGCGAGCAAACTTAAGGGAATTAACATTAGTGTTCCTCCTCGCGCTCTTGGGTTTCGCTATCCCAGGTCATGAGGACGAGCCCAAATAACATCAGGCTGATAGCAATGATGTGGG
This sequence comes from uncultured Alcanivoracaceae bacterium, assembly GCA_937943665.1. Taxonomy (GTDB): domain Bacteria; phylum Pseudomonadota; class Gammaproteobacteria; order Pseudomonadales; family Alcanivoracaceae; genus CALEAR01. The sequence goes on along the minus strand of CALEAR010000380.1, from coordinate 5,139 downwards.
TGGTGGTGAGGTGCTCTTTAAAAAACCAATAACCACCAAGGGTAACTAACACCACGCCCATGCCTTCCCACACTGCGTAGGTGAGCGCTAAGGGTAAGCGTAATACGGCACGCGCCAATGCTAGGTAAGAAAGAGAAATCATCACCATCATAATGGCGTAGCCGAGTTTTGGATGACTAACAGCCGATAATTTCATACTAAGGGTGCTGATAACTTCGGTAATAATAGCCAGCACCAGCATAAACCAGTGATACATCACAGCCTCCACATGCTGCGGTTAAATATAAGGGAAAGGTTGAAAAGCACGCACAGGAGAAGGGCGCTATAGGAGGCTATGCCAGCTGCGCTCAAAGGTATGAGGCATTGAATGGGGGGAAACCCCAAGCGTTATAAAAAGCATGATGAAAATGAGTTGTGATGAATAGGCCCACGGGTAGCAAGCCATGAATGTAGTGAATTCTAGCATAAAGTGAGGGAAAGAGGGCAAGGGGGAGTTATTTTGTTGGTATATTTGCCCAGCGCATTCAGTTGCGAGACAATAGCACCTCTTAAATTGGCGGTAGGAATAATCAGCCGCTGAGTTAACGGCCAATAGCCATCACCAAGGAGCCAGTTTCATGTCTTCAACCTCACCTAGCTCGCGTCATTTGGCGAATGCCATTCGTGCGCTCAGTATGGACGCTGTTCAAAAGGCCAACTCCGGCCACCCCGGCGCCCCCATGGGCATGGCAGATATTGCAGAAGTCCTATGGCGTAGTTTTTTAAGCCATAACCCCAATAACCCTCAATGGCCAAATCGTGATCGCTTTATTTTATCTAATGGTCATGGGTCCATGTTGCTGTATAGCCTGCTGCATTTAACCGGCTATGATGTGAGTCTTGAAGACATCAAAAACTTTCGCCAGCTCAATAGCCCCACAGCTGGGCACCCTGAGTATATGGATTGCCCCGGTGTGGAAACCACCACAGGGCCCTTAGGTCAGGGTATTGCTAATGCGGTGGGTATGGCATTAACAGAAAAAATGCTCGCCGCGCAATTCAACCGTGAAGGCCACAATATTATTGATCATTACACCTATACCTTTTTAGGAGATGGGTGCTTAATGGAAGGTATTTCCCATGAGGCTTGCTCTTTGGCGGGTACCCTTGGGTTAGGCAAGCTCATTGTGTTTTGGGATGATAACGGCATTTCCATTGATGGAAACGTGGAAGGTTGGTTCACCGATAATACGGTGGAACGCTTCCGTGCGTACGGTTGGCATGTGATTGCTAATGTGGATGGGCACAACGCCGATGAAATTGCTGTGGCTATAAAGAATGCGCAAGAGGTGACGGATCAGCCCACTTTAATTTGCTGCCGTACTGTGATTGGGTTTGGATCCCCCGCAAAGGCCGGCACCGCGGATAGCCATGGTGCGCCTTTAGGTGAAGATGAAGTTGCTAAAACAAAAGCCGCCTTAGGCTGGGAATATGGCGCCTTTGAAGTGCCTGAAGAGGTTTATGCTGCGTGGGATGCGAGAGAAAAGGGCGCCCAAGCTGAAGCCAAGTGGCGCGAAGACTTTGCTGCCTATAAGGCTGCTTATCCCGAGTTGGCCAAAGAGCTTGAACGCCGCTTAGCTGGTGAGTTGCCGGCGGATTTCTTGGAGAAGAGCCAAGCCTATATTGAGCAGTGCCAAGCGGACATGGAAAATGTGGCCACACGCAAGGCCAGTGAAAACGCCTTAAATGCCTATGGCCCTTTGCTTCCTGAGCTTGTGGGTGGTTCTGCGGATTTAGGTGGCTCTAACAACACGGTGTGGAAAGGCTGTAAAGCGGTGAGTGCTGCCGATGCGAGCGGTAACTACATCCACTATGGTGTGCGTGAGTTTGGCATGACAGCCATTATGAATGGCATGAACTTGTATGGTGGTGTGCGCCCCTACGCAGGCACCTTCCTCGTGTTTATGGAGTATGCCCGCAACGCTGTACGTATGGCGGCCTTGATGAAACAGCCCACCATTTTAGTTTATACCCACGATTCCATTGGCCTGGGTGAAGATGGCCCAACGCACCAGCCCATTGAACAGTTAGCAAACTTGCGTAGTACCCCTAATTTAAGCACTTGGCGCCCCTGTGATACGGTGGAAACCGCCGTGGCCTGGCAGCAAGCTATCTTACGCCAAGATGGCCCCACAGCCTTAATTTTTAGCCGCCAAGGTTTGCCTTGTATGGAGCGTACCGCAGAGCAAGTGCAAAACATTGCCAAGGGTGCCTATGTGCTGCACCAAACCGGCGAGGGCACCCCTGAGGCCATATTAATTGCCACGGGTTCCGAGGTGGAAATTGCCATGGCAGCGGCGCAAGCCTTAGGCGAAGCGGGGCGCAATGTGCGCGTGGTTTCCATGCCGGCAGTAGATGTGTTCCTTGCTCAGGATGAGGCCTACCGTGAAGCCGTGTTGCCTAGCGCAGTGCGTGCCCGTGTGGCAGTGGAAGCCTCATGGGCGGATTACTGGAAGCAATTTGTGGGCTTAGACGGTAAGGTGGTGGGCATGCATACCTTTGGTGCCTCTGCACCCATTAAGGATCTGTATCAATATTTTGGCATCACCAAAGAAGCCGTGGTGGAAGCTGCCACAAGCTTATTGAACTAAACGAGGTGTAACGCACAACCTATGCGTATTGCGATAAATGGTTATGGACGCATTGGTCGTTGCTTTCTGCGTGCCTTAGCAGAACGTGAGGCCCAAGGGGTGAAGTTTCCTTTCACCCTGGTGGCCATTAATGATGTGGCTGATGCAGAGGATTTGCTCTATCTCTCGCAGTACGATAGCACCCATGGTGTGTTTGAGGGTGAAGTGAGCCTCGAAAACGGGCGTTTGCACATGGGTGGGCAAGCGCCTTTTTTGTTCCAAAAGGCGGAGCCTGAGCAGCTACCTTGGCAACAGCTAGCGGTGGATGTGGTGCTAGAATGCAGCGGGGTATTCCGCGGCTATGCGGATGCCGCTCGGCATTTAAGCGCTGGGGCTAAGCGTGTGCTTATTGGCGCTGTGCCCTTTGATAAGGCGGATCGTTTTTTGGTGTATGGGGTGAATCACGAAACCTTGCAGCCTGAGGATAAAGTGGTATCTGCTGCTTCTTGTACCACCCATGCCATCGCTCCCTTGTTGCAAACCCTGCATGATGCTTATGGGGTGGAGCAGGTGGTGATGACAGAAGTGCATGCGGTAACATCGGATCAAGGGTTGCTCGATACCCACCACCGTGATCCGCGTCGTGGCCGTGCGGCCGGACAAAATATTGTGCCCACCACCTCCAGTGCCATTGGGGCAATTCAACAGGTATTACCTTTTTTGAAAGATCGCATTAGCGGTGGCTCCATTCGTGTGCCCACATTAAATGTGGCCATGGTGGATCTCACCCTACGCTTACAGCAAACGCCCTCCGCAGAGCAGATTAATCAACGTTTTGCCCAGGAGGCCAAGCGCCGTCCCACTATTATTGGCTATAATACGGCGCCTTTAGTGAGCACAGATTTTAACCACAAACCGGAATCCACCTGGCTTGATGCCACACAAACCCTAGTGCAAGGCGATATGGTGCGTGTGGTGGCTTGGTATGACAATGAATGGGGTTATGCTAACCGCTTGTTGGATCTTATAACGTGGTGGGCTCAACAATTGAGTAATTAAGCGAATTAGAAATAAAGAGGAAGCCAAATGAGCATTTTGCGCATGACGGATGTGGAGTTAACAAATAAACGTGTTCTCATCCGTGAAGATTTAAACGTTCCGGTGAAGGATGGTGTCGTCACCAGTGATGCGCGTATTCGTGCTTCGTTGCCCACCATTAAAGCGGCATTAGAAGCAGGCGCACGCGTGATGTTGATGTCCCACTTAGGCCGCCCTGAAGAGGGGGTGTACGCAAGCCCTTGAGCCGGTGGCAAAGCGTTTAAGTGAACTGCTTGGCCGCGAAGTGGCCGTAATCAAGGATTGGCTTGATGGCGTTGAAGTGGCACCGGGGGAAGTGGTGTTGTGCGAAAACGTTCGCTTTAACAAGGGTGAAAAAGCCAACTCTGAGGAACTCTCCAAAAAAATGGCGGCCCTATGTGATGTGTACGTCATGGATGCCTTTGGCACCGCGCACCGCGCACAAGCTTCCACCCATGGTGTGGGGCGTTTTGCTCCCATTGCCTGTGCAGGCCCCTTGTTGGCTGCAGAGCTTGATGCCTTGGGTAAAGCATTAAACGCCCCCGCTAAGCCGTTGGTGGCCATTGTGGGTGGCGCCAAGGTATCCACTAAGCTTGAGGTGTTAGAAGCCCTTGCCGATAAGGTGGATCAATTAGTGGTGGGTGGCGGTATTGCCAACACCTTTTTAGCGGCGGCGGGTTTCCCAGTGGGGCAATCCCTGTGCGAACACGATTTGATTCCCGCCGCCAAGCGCATTGCCGAGAAGGTGAATATTCCTCTGCCCACCGATGTGGTAGTGGCTAAGGCGTTTGCCGCCGATGCTGAAGCGGAAGTAAAAAAAGTGGAAGAGGTGGCAGCGGATGATTTAATTCTGGATGTTGGTCCGGAATCCGCACAACGTTTAGCGGCTTTAATGGAAGGTGCAGGCACCATTGTGTGGAATGGTCCCCTAGGTGTATTTGAATTCGACCAGTTTGGTGAAGGTACGCGTGTACTTTCAGAGGCCATTGCCAAGAGCCAAGCGTTTTCCATTGCGGGCGGAGGTGATACCTTAGCAGCGGTGGATAAATATAATATTGCTGATCAGGTGTCTTATATCTCCACAGGCGGTGGTGCTTTCTTAGAATTTTTAGAAGGTAAAACCTTACCCGCAGTGGCCATGCTAACTGAGCGTGCACAACAATAATTAGGATGAATAGGGGGCAACCCCATTGATTGAGAGGATTCAATTATGGCATTAGTGAGTTTGCGGCAGATGTTGGATCATGCTGCTGAATTTGAATACGGCATCCCTGCCTTTAACGTGAATAACCTAGAGCAAATGCGCGCCATTATGGAAGCTGCAGATGCCACCGACTCTCCCGTGATTGTGCAGGCATCCGCCGGTGCGCGTAAGTACGCGGGTGCGCCCTTTTTGCGCGATTTTGCTGCCAGATATGGATTAGAATATGTTATTCTAGACGAAGGATGGTAC
>CALEAR010000379.1 GCA_937943665.1 uncultured Alcanivoracaceae bacterium | reverse complement strand
GTTCCCTGCTCTGAAAATTGTGTTTGAGCACGTTACCACCAAAGCGGGTGTGGAGTTTGTGAAGGATAATGGCAAGCTCACCGCCGCCACTGTTACCCCTCAACACCTTATGCTAAACCGCAATGATTTATTAGTGGGTGGGGTACGCCCGCACCACTATTGCTTACCCATTCTTAAGCGTCGCGAGCATCAAGAGGCGATACAACAGGCGGTGCTTAGCGGGCACCCGCAGTTTTTCTTGGGCACGGATTCCGCCCCTCACCCGCGTAACGCCAAAGAGGCGGCCTGTGGCTGTGCGGGCTGCTATTCCGCCCCTGCTGCCATGCCCCTTTACGCACACTTTTTTGAGCAACAGGGTGCCCTCGATAAATTAGAGGATTTTGTCAGCCGTTTTGGCCCCGCCTTCTATGGGCTGCCCGAGAATAACAGTACCTTAACTCTAGTGAAGGAAGATTGGACCATTCCCACCACGCAGGAAATAGCGGGGGTGGAGTTCATTCCTTGGCAGGGAGGCGAAACCATTCATTGGCGTTTAGCCGATTAAGGTAGCTTATGTCTGTGCTATCTTCTATTACTTACTCTGTACTTGATCTGGCCCCTGTTACTGATGTGGGCACAGAAGCAGAGGCGCTGGCCAACTCCGTGGCCTTTGCCCAAGCCGCTGAGCGTTTAGGTTACCAGCGCTTTTGGCTGGCAGAACACCACAATATGGATGGCATTGCTAGCGCAGCCACCGCAGTGCTCATTGGCCATGTGGCGGGTGCCACCAACACCATCCGAGTGGGCGCCGGTGGCGTTATGTTGCCTAACCATGCGCCCCTAGTGGTGGCTGAAAACTTCGGCACCCTGGCCACCTTGTACCCCAATCGCATTGATTTAGGGTTAGCCGAGCCCCAGGTGGGGATCGCCTTACCTTGCGCGCATTGCGCCGCCACAATGAAGAGAATGTGAACGATTTCCCCGAGCAAGTGGCCCTGTTGGAGCGCCTGTTTGGCCCCGAAGAGCCTGGACAACGGCTGTTTGCACGCCCAGGCACCAACACTCGAGTGCCCATTTGGTTGCTTGGCTCTAGCCTATTTAGTGCTCAATTAGCGGCCATGCGCGGTTTGCCTTATTCCTTCGCTTCGCACTTTGCGCCCGCATTATTGCACCAAGCCATTAAGGTATACCGCGATAATTTCCAACCCTCAGAACACTTAGAAAAACCCCATGTGATGGTGGCAGCCCCCTTGTTGTTGGCACCCACCGATGAAGAGGCTGAGTTCTTAGCCACATCTGCACTGCAACGTGGGTTATCGCTGATTCGTGGTGAAAGCCTACGCATGAAGCCACCTGTGGAGAACATGGATACCCTATGGCACCCCCGTGAAAAACAGGCCATTTTAGGCATGTACGGGGAAGCACTCATTGGCGGGCCGGAGAAAGTCATCAAACAACTTGAAGCGTTAGTGCGTGCCACTGATGCAGATGAGGTGATTTTCACCGTGGACTTTTACGACTACGCCCACCGTGAGCGAGCTCTCACGCTTTTTGCTGAGCAAGTGGGTATGGTGTAATGCACGAAAAGCCCACCGGAAAAGGTGGGCTTTTTTTATGGATTAAGCTGTTGCAAATAATTGGCAATGGCATCGATTTCATCATCAGTTAAACGTTCAGCCACAAAGCGCATTACCTCGCTGCGACGACGTTCATCCTTGCCACGGAACGCCTCTAAGGTGCGGCGCAAATACTCCACAGGCTGCCCTGCTAAGCGTGGAATTTCCTCGGCACCCAAGCCCTCACTACCATGGCACTTTTGGCAATGCTTTTTATAAAAGGCTTCCCCCTGAGGCACTATATCGGGCGTTTGGGCCTCCTTTACCTTGACCTTTTGCTGGCTATAGTAATAGGCAATATTCACGCGCTCTTCCAAGGGCAAGGATTGCGCCAATTCCGTCATGACATAATCTTGCCGTTGGCCATTACCAAACTGCTCGAAGGAAGCAAATAAATACACAGGGTTTTGCGCCGCCAAGTTAGGAATATGCGCACGGCGGCTGTTGCCATCCACTCCGTGGCAGTACCCACAAAACACAATGGCCTCTTGGCCACCCTCATACGCTTTTTGGCTTAATTCAGTACTGCTTTGGATTTTGGATAACATCTCCATGGCTTCATCCGTGGCCATGGCAGAAGTGGCAAACAACAAACACCCTAACAGCAAGATACGTTTCATGGATTCATTTCCCCCAAAAATACAAGGCCAGCGTACTTCACACGCCGGCCTATGTTAATCCAAAAATACAGGTGTCATTAGGCGTATATCAATGTTTTGATAATCACCCGTGGCGCCATTGTATCCTTATGCCTGAGGGTGTTCTTTGACCTGGTTATCACGCAGCAGGTTTAAGGCGTTTAAATAGGCTCGAGCGGAGGCCATCACAATATCTGTGTCGGTGCCGTTACCGTTCATCACGCGGCCACCTAGCTCCAAGCGCACTGTTACCTCGCCTTGTGAATCCGCCCCCTCGGTGATGGCGTTCACCGAGAATAGCTGCAAGTTCGCCCCCGATTGCGCCAAGGTTTCAATGGCATTAAAGGTGGCATCCACTGGGCCTGAGCCCGACGCCTCGAGGTGATGCTCTTCTTCCCCGGCACTCACCACCAGCTTAGCCACGGGGGTTTCACCGGTGCGGCTTAACACCTCAAGGCTCACCAGCTGATAGTACTCATTGGTGGGGCTTGCGGCATGGCTCATTAAGGCTTGAATGTCTTCATCAAACACTTCGTGCTTTTTATCCGCTAACTCCTTAAAGCGGGCGAAGGCCTCGTTCAGCGCTTTTTCGCTTTCCACGGTAATGCCTAAAGCTTCTAAGCGGCTACGGAAGGCATTGCGGCCAGAGTGCTTACCCAGCACCATGCGGTTGGTGTGCCAGCCCACATCTTGTGCTGTCATAATTTCATAGGTTTCGCGGTGCTTGAGCACTCCATCTTGGTGAATACCAGACTCATGGGCAAAGGCATTCGCCCCCACAATGGCCTTGTTCGGCTGAACCGGAAACCCAGTGATGCTAGAAACCATGCGCGAGGTGCTAAGAATATGCGGCGTATTAATGTTGGTGTGCACGCCTAGTGCATCTTGTCGGGTTTTAATGGCCATCACCACCTCTTCTAAAGCGGCATTACCGGCGCGCTCGCCCAAACCATTAATGGTGCATTCCACCTGGCGTGCCCCGGCTTGCACTGCTGCTAAGGAGTTTGCCACCGCCAAGCCTAAATCATTATGGCAATGCACCGAGAAAATGGCTTTATCGGCGTTGGGCACACGTTCACGCAACTCACGCACTAAGGCGGCATATTGCTCGGGAATGGCATAACCCACGGTATCGGGTAAATTAATGGTGCGCGCACCCGCATCAATGGCGGCCTCCACAATGCGGCATAAAAAATCGATGTCGGAGCGGCTTGCATCTTCACAGGAAAACTCCACATCCGCACACAGGTTGCGCGCTCGCTTTACGGCTCGCACGGCGTAATCCACCACTTCATCGGGGGTAATGCGCAGCTTGTATTCCATGTGAATGGGGCTAGTGGCAATAAAGGTATGAATGCGGCCCGAGTTTGCACCTGCCAGCGCCTCTGCAGCACGATCAATATCTGCATCCATGGCACGAGCGAGGCTGCACACCGTGCTATCTTTAATGGTATCCGCAATGGTTTTAACAGCATCAAAATCCCCAGGGCTGGCAATGGCGAAGCCCGCTTCAATCACATCTACGCCAAGACGCTCTAAATTCTTAGCGATGCGGATTTTTTCTTCTTTTGTCATGGATGCGCCGGGACTCTGCTCCCCATCACGCAGTGTGGTATCAAAAATAATGACGCGATCGTTGCTCACCTTGGTTCTCCACTATCAAAATGCCCGCACCAAGGTGCGGGCAAACAGCACAATTGTGCACCAATAATCGTATATTATTTCAAACGGGGGTTAGTCACCACCATACGACGTTTAATGCGCTCCTCCACCGGAGGCGTGGTGATTTCATCCGCTTCAAAAATATCCGCCCCCACTGGGGTACCTTCATTACGGTGGTAAAGATCATAAAGCATTTGCTTGCGATCCTCGGCTAGCTCGCGTTTTAACACCCACATCATAACGAAGAGCACCAGCGCAAACGGTAGCGCCACAAGCAAAGAGGCAGTTTGCAAAGCACTTAACCCCCCAGTGGCTAATAAGGTTAAGCAAATGGCTGAAAGCAGTATCCCCCAAGTCACACGCTTGTACATGGGTGGGTTGAGGGAGCCATTATCGGTCATTTGCGACACAATATAAGAGGCGGAATCCGCTGATGTAACCAAAAAAGTGAACACCAGCAATAAGGTTAAGGCAGATAATACCACGGTGTAATCCATATAGGCGTACATATCGAACATGGCGTGAGTAATATTTTCTGCCACGTTATTGGCCAAGGGCGCCACTTGGTTAATTTCCATATCAAAGGCGGTGCCTCCCACAATGGCAATCCACATGCAGGCAAGCAGGGGCGGCACAATGAGCACCCCCATCACATATTCTTGAATGGTGCGCCCACGGGAGATTCGGGCCACAAAGGTGCCCACAAAAGGCGACCAAGCAATCACCCAAGCCCACAGGAAGAAGGTCCACTGATTCATCCAAGCGCCATCTTCCTCAGGCGGTACGGTGAGGGACCATTTCACAAAGTTACTAATGTATCCACCTAAGCCATTAATAAAGCCTTCCAAAATAAATACGGTGGGCCCTTTAAAGAGCAAATACACCAAGAAGGCCATGGCCAGCCCCATGTTGAAATTACTCAGGATCTTAATGCCTTTATCTAGCCCCGTGAGCGAGGACATCATGTAGCACACAAACATGAGGCCTAAAATAGCGAGCTTCACCACAAAGGTAGCGCTAAAGCCAAAAGCAAAGCGCAGCCCGCCATTCACGTGCGGCACCCCCAAGCCAATGGAAGTGGCCATGCCCACCACAGTGGCCACCACCCCTAACACATCTAAGCCATCTAAAATAGGTCGCTGAAACTTCACATTACGCAGCACCGGCTCCACCATGTTGGAAACAAGCCCAGGGCGCTCCTTACGGAACTGGAAGAAGGCCACAATCAAACCCACCAAGGCAAAGGCTGCCCACTGGTTAAGCCCCCAATGGAAGAAGGTGTACTGCATGGCCAGATGCATGGCTTCAGCAGTTTCGGCTTCTGCCATGCCATGGGGCGGCCCAAGGTAATGGATCATGGGTTCTGCCATACCATAGAACACCAAGCCCACCCCAAAGCCAGCAGAAAGCAACATGTTCACCCAAGAAAAGAAGCTGAAATCAGGTGTGCTATCCTGCGGCCCTAAGCGGATTTTGCCGTATTTGCCAAAGGCAAGGTACAGCAAAAAAGCCACAAAACAGAAAATAGATGCCAAATAAAACCAACCGAAATATTGCCCCACATAGGCTTGGGCTTGGTTAGCCACGGCGGCGAATTGTTCAGGAAGGAAGGCGCCCACGAGCACCAAAATAAAGATAATGCTAGCAGAGATGAGGAACACTCTGTTATTTGCAAACATGAATAGGCCTTGTTACTGAAAGTTCCTTTTCACCTTAACCAAGGCAAAAAAAAAGCGCCACCAAATTATGGCGCTTTTTTCATCTTTATTAACATTTAAACCGCCTTCGGTGTGCGCTCAAACCAAGGCTGTGCCACCTCTAACTGCGCCGCTAAGCTTAATAACTTGGCCTCATCCCCATGGCCCCCCATGAAGTGAACCCCAAGGGGCAACCCATTTTCACACCAGTGTAAGGGCACCGACATGGCGGGCACACCTAACACGTTAGCCATTTGCGTAAAGGGGGTGTATTTGAGGTTTTCCATAGCCATGCGCTCAAGCAAACCACTGCGGCGAATCACATTGGCGGCCCCCACTTTCAACCCAAGGGCGGCAGCTTTTTGCTGTAGCGGTGGTGTACTAAGGGCACCAATTTCCGCCGGCGGCATGCCTAAAGTGGGAGTGAGCCATACATCATACTGCTGTAAAAAAGCATCCCATTGTTGGCCATACCCTTGGATTTCATAGTAACCAGCCACGTAATCCGTTCCTAAAATACCCGCGCCCACCGCAGCCATCACCCGCGTATCCACTTCAATTTCATCATCACTTACGCCCAAGGCACGCACTTGATTCACCGTTACCGCACAGTTCACAAACCACATGCGTAACCACTGCTGCATCATGGCTTCACCATCAATGGCGGGGGCAGCTTCTTCCACCTCATGGCCAAGATCCTCAAGCAGCTGAATGGTGTTTTCCACCGCCTTCACGGCCTCGGGATGCACCTCGGAGCCAATGGGCGATTGTGTACTCACTGCAATTTTGAGTTTGCCTGGGGGTGTTTCTGTGGCGGCTAAGAAAGAGGTTTCAGGCTTTTCTAATTTAACTAAGCTGCCTAACTCCTCGCCATGGCTCACATCAAGCCACGCTGCGCTATCGCGCACGGAGCGGCTCACCACATGGTTAATGGCCATACCGTGCATAGCCTCCACCATGCTCGGCCCCCAGGGTACACGCCCACGCCCAGGCTTCAAGCCAAATAGGCCGCAGTTTGCCGCTGGAATACGAATGGAGCCTCCACCATCGTTGGCGCCCGCCACGGGCACCACCCCTGCGGCCACCAAGGCTGCTGACCCACCGGAGGATCCCCCTGGGGTGTGTTGCAGATTCCATGGGTTGCGAGTAATGCCCGTGGCCTCTGGTTCCGTGACCCCTTTAATGGCAAACTCTGGTGTGCTGGTGCGCCCGAAAATCACTAACCCTGCTTGGCGCCAACGCTTGATAAGCTCCGCATCTTGTTCAGCCCTATGTTGGCGGTTTTTTAATCCCAGGTTGCCCATGTAATGGGGCACACCGGCCATTTCTTGAAAATAATCCTTCACCAACATGGGCACTCCCGCCAAGGGCCCACTTAAGGGCTGTGCTGCCACCTTACGGGCTTCTTCATAAAGAGGGGTTACCATGGCATTAAGTACGGGATCCACAGCATTGGCTCGAGCAATGGCCACCTCCAATAGCTCTGCGGGAGTTACTTGTTTTTCTGCCACGGCCTTGGCTAAGGCCAATCCATCCAATTGGCGATATTCTTCAAATTTCATGGTGGCTCCTTTATTTCTGTTGTTATTTTTCCTCAATGTAGCACTTTTGCGCCCCACTGGCTTGATAATGAGCGCCACCCTTGCCATGGTGCGCAAAGGGCTGCACACTGCAGCCAAACGGCTTAATCCCCCATCCCAGAGGCCAACATGTTATCATTCGGTATCTTAATTGTGCTTCTTGCGGTGGCATTATTAGTGGCCCCCTATCGCATGGCCCGTAAAACACCACCGCCCAAACCAACATCCGAGGAAGATTCAGCGCCCCATGAGTAGTGGCAACCATAAGGCATTGGTGGATCAGCTAGATGCTGCACTACCCCAAACTCAGTGTGAACAATGCGGCTTTCAGGGCTGCCGCCCCTATGCGGAGGCCATGGCCGCCGGTGAGGCCAGCTATAACCGATGCCCTCCCGGCGGTGAGGCCACGTTAGCCGCCTTAGCCCACATTCTGCAAGCCCCCACTATTCCCCTAGATGAAAGCCGCGGCACCCATTATCCGCAAGCGCGGGTGGCTTTTATTCGCGAAGATGAATGCATTGGCTGCACCAAATGCATTCAAGCTTGTCCTGTGGATGCCATTCTTGGTGCCGCCAAACTCATGCACACCGTTATTACGGAAGAATGCTCAGGCTGTGAGTTATGCGTGGCCCCCTGCCCTGTGGATTGTATTGATATTATCGATGTTAGCCCTGAACCGCTTTCCCCAGAGCAGCGAGAACAACGGGCGGTGCAATTTCGCCGCCGCTATGAAAATCGCAATGCACGCTTAGCACGCCTAGCAAAGGAAAAGGAAGCCATGCGCCACGCTAGGCGCGAGCGCTTATTGGCACAACATGCCCCAGCCAGCAGTTCCACTGAGGAAAACGCGTTAAAACAAGCTAAAACGCGCTATAACTTGCTGCGCAATCAACATAAGCAGGCCTCAGCGGCCTTGGCCCGAGCGCAAAAGCATCAGCCAGGGGATTACAGCGCTCAGGAAAAACTCATTGCGCAACTGGCAGCAGAGGTAGAAGAGGCCAAACAACAGGTGGCGGCCCTAATGGAACAAGCCAAGGCGCGCATGGCTGCAGAAGGCCCGAGCCTTGGCGAGTTAAAGAAAACCGCGGCGAAAGCTGCCATCGCCCTTGCGGATGGGCAACAAGCCTATGAAGAAGCGGTGGCACAGGGCGATACAGAAGCCATCCGCCGCTGGCAGCAGGAACTCACCCAAAGAGCCACCGCCCATGCTAATGCACAACGCGCCTTAGAAAACGCCATGCGTGCACAGGGTTTACAGTAAGCAAAAGCCATGAACAGAGAAAAACGTATTCAGATTTTTGAGCGCTTAAAAGCGCAACGCCCCAACCCCACCACTGAGCTGAATTTCAGCAGTGATTTTGAGCTGCTGATTGCTGTGATCCTTTCCGCCCAAGCCACGGATGTGGGAGTGAATAAGGCCACAGCCAAATTATTTCCCGTGGCCAATACCCCCGAAGCCATTTATGCCTTGGGAGTGGATGGGCTAAAGGAGTACATTAAAACCATTGGGCTTTATAACACCAAAGCGGAAAACGTAATTAAAACCTGCAAGATTCTTATGGAAGAACATAACAGCCAGGTGCCTGATAACCGCAAAGCCCTAGAAGCCTTACCCGGTGTGGGTCGCAAAACCGCCAACGTGGTATTAAACACCGCCTTTGGCCACCCCACCATTGCGGTGGATACCCATATTTTTCGTGTATCTAACCGCACCCGCATTGCCCCTGGCAAAACAGTGCTAGAAGTGGAAAAGCGTTTGGAGAGGGTGATTCCTGAAGAGTACAAACGAGATGCCCACCATTGGCTTATTCTGCACGGGCGCTATACCTGTGTGGCGCGCAAGCCTCGCTGTGGCAGCTGTATTATCGAAGACTTATGCGAAATGCCCATGAGCAAAAGGCCTGAGTACTAACTCAGGCCCTGGGGATTATTTCTCTAAAGCACGCCGCACAAACTCTAGCCGATCCTGGCCAAAGTGCATCTCACCACCCACAAAGCAGGTGGGCGCACCAAATACTCCACGTTGCACCGCTTCTTCTGTGATTTCCCGTAGGGCTGCTTTGGTGGCATCCTCTTCGCATTTGGCCACCAAGGCTTGTGGATC
>CALEAR010000378.1 GCA_937943665.1 uncultured Alcanivoracaceae bacterium | reverse complement strand
GGCGCCATAAGGTAAGGCCCCTCGGGCACACCCCATCGAGCCAATGTGATGCCAAGGTCGCTATTTTCGCGTTTTAGCCCCGTGGAGCTGGCCACATCAAATAAACCTGCCACACCTAAGGTGCTGTTTAAGAAAAAACGTCCTAAATTATGCCCCGCTTGGCGCCAACGCCACTGCAAAATATTATTAACACCACTGCGGAAATCTCGCAGATTTTTAAAAAAATTATTAATGGGCTTACGCGCAGCCTTAGGCGTGGTTTTCACATAGCCCACCGCCACAGGCTTAAGAAAATAAGTATCCACCCCTTCGTTAAAGGCGAACATCCGGCGGTTAAACTTCTCCCATGGGTCATCTGGGTGCTGATGATGAGTAGCAGAGGCTTCTTGGGCAGCTTCTAAAGCAGCTTCTGTATCCGCCCATGAGCCAATGGGGACACTCAAGGTAACAATAAGAAGAAGGCTAGGAAAATAACGCACGGGTTTATCTCAATAACACACAGGGCGGCCATTGTAACGAGCCGCCCTGTGAATGCCTAGGTGAATTACACTTTTTCCACCACCACGCTACCAATGGAATAACCCGCACCAAAGGAACAAATAACGCCTTTATCGCCTGAAGTGAGGTCTTGGTTGTATTTATGGAAGGCAATAATAGAGCCCGCTGAACTGGTGTTAGCATACTCATCGAGAATCACGGGGGCCTCCTCGCGGGTGGCATCTCGACCTAACACACGACGAGCAATAAACTGGTTCATGGATAAATTCGCTTGGTGCAGCCACATGCGAGTAAGCGATGCTGGTGCTAAATCTAATTCATCTAAATGAGAAGTAATTTGCTTCGCCACCATGGGACACACCTCACGGAAAACCCGTCGGCCCTCCTGGCGGAAAAGCTTATCTCGCTTACCAATACCACTTTCATCAGCACGGTTTAAAAATCCAAAGTTATTACGAATATTGTTGGAAAACTGCGTAGCCAATTTAGTGCCCAACACGCGCCATTGGTGTTCACCGCTGGCATTACCCTCAAGCTCTAACACAATGGCGGTGGCCACATCGCCAAAAATAAAGTGGCAATCCCTATCTTCCCAAGCTAAGTGGCCTGAACAAATTTCTGGGTTAACTACCACCACACATTTAGCACTACCTGAGCGCAAGGCATCCACAGCGGCTTGCAACCCAAAAGTGGCTGAGGAACATGCCACATTCATGTCATAGCCCCACCCCCGCTTCATACCAAGGTAATGCTGAATTTCCACCGCCATGGCGGGATACGGGCGCTGCATATTCGAACAGGCCACCAACACTGCATCCACATCCTCCACTTGGCGGCCCGCGTTAGCTAAGGCATCCTGTATAGCATTAACGGCAATTTCCGCTTGCAATGAGATGGTGTCATCAGAGCGCTCGGGAATACTCGGTGCCATGCGGCTGGGATCTAAAATACCGCTTTTATTAATCACATAGCGTTGTTTAATCCCAGAGGCCTTTTCAATAAACTCCGCACTTGAAGGCTGCAAGGGTTCTAGTTCACCGGCTTCTATTGCTTCTGCATTAGCAGCGTTAAACTGCTCCACATAGCGGTTGAAAGACGCCACTAACTCTTCATTGGTAATGGATTCCTCAGGCGTCCAAAGACCGGTACCACTAATCACCACTTGTTGTTCTTTCACTCTTTCTGCCCTCTTTTAGCGCCACAGCGCAAAATAAAATAGGCCACTCACCGTGGAGTGGCAAAACCGATAAACCATAAGCATCTATATTAAAAGCTTATGCCAAATTTGTGCAAACATTTGTGCTACAACTTAAGTTTGCTCGCACTGGCGCCACAATTCACGTAAGCGCTTTGCGGACACCGGCACTGGGGTACCCAGTTGCTGAGCAAACAAATTCACCCGGTATTCTTCCAATTGCCAACGATACCCCTGCCATTGTTGGGGCCATCGCCAAAATGGCTCCTTACCCATGCGACGCATTAAGGCGCCCCAAAGGCTGCTAAGCTCATGGGTGTATTGTTTATCCCGTGGGATATTATTGCCAATTTTATCCAAACGATGGGTAATGGCCTTTAAATAACGGCCATAATGCTGCCATTGCTCCTCGCCAATGGCTTGCCATGCTTCTGGGAAAAACAAATGCGATAACTGCTCGCGAATATCGCCATGGGCATGGGCTAGCGCTAAGGGAAAATTGCGTTCTAAGCGACGCTGAATGGCGCGGTACTCCTCAAGCAACCCACTGGTTTTTTGAAGCCAAGCTTCCCCGTGTTCCACAAAGTTAGCCCTATGCTTATTCAGCACGGCAGCAAAGCTTTCCTCTGAACGTATGTGAGACCCTGCACCAAAATGAAGCATGGTAAAGCGCTGAATTGCCTGCTCTGCTGAAGTTCTAGCAAAACTGGATTTTTCGGCCATAAGCTTTTGAAATCCCGGCAAATTATTGCGATATCTCTCTAACAAGTAGCATTGTTCTGCCAAGGCATTACGCAGTAGCCTTGCCACCGCCCAACGATGGTGGAAGTGCGCCTCTTCCTCACTATGAAAGAGCCGAGTTTCCACTTGGCCACCCACATCATAAAGAGCTGGCCATGCCCGCAACAAAACACCATCTTGCTCCTGTTCCACCACCTCTTCTAAAGGATCAAAACTCCAGCGGCTGCTGCGCTGTGTGGCGGTTTGTGGTGCTTCTTCCAAGGCTTTCA
>CALEAR010000377.1 GCA_937943665.1 uncultured Alcanivoracaceae bacterium | reverse complement strand
TTTTGCGTGATGGCGTGCTCGATCGCCTCACAGTGGCGTTTTCCCGGGATCAAGCCGAGAAAATTTATGTTCAGCATCGCCTGCTAGAGCAGGGTGCCGATGTGTATCAGTGGCTTGAAGAGGGCGCTCACTTTTATGTGTGCGGTGATGGCCAAGGCATGGCCGAGGATGTGGAACAAGCGTTAATCAGCATTGTGAAAGAACACGGCGGTAAAACTGAAGAAGCCGCGCGTGAATATGTAGAGAAGTTGCGCGAAGAGCGTCGTTACCAAAAGGATGTGTATTAATGTCAGAGCTGGATTTAGAAAAACTAAAGCGTGAAAGCCGCGGTTTGCGTGGCACCATTGCCGAAAGCCTAGAGGATGATACCACAGGTGGTATTGCGGAAACCGATTTACCCTTATTGAAGTTCCACGGGCTTTATCAGCAGGATGACCGTGACCTACGAGCAGAACGCCGCGAGGCACGTTTAGAGCCCTTGCACTCATTTATGATTCGCATCCGTTTGCCCGGCGGTGTGGCCACTAATGAACAGTGGCAAGCCATTGATGCCCTGGCTGATGAAGTGGCTAATACCACCTTGCGCATTACCACCCGCCAAACCATTCAGTATCACGGCGTGTTTAAAGAGGATTTGCGCACTCTAATGCAGCGTTTGGATTCGGTGAATTTAGATTCCATCGCCGCCTGCGGGGACGTGAACCGTAACGTGGTGTGCCACGTGCAGCCCGATGCCAGCCCAGTGCACCAGGAAACCTTACATTGGGCACGGGAGATCAGCCGCTTTTTCTTGCCCAAAACCCAAGCCTGGCGAGAAATTTGGGTGGATGGCAAGCAGGTGGCCAGCAGCGAACCCGAGGAAGAGCCCTTTTACGGGCAGGTGTATTTGCCCCGTAAATACAAAATTGGCATTGCCTTACCTCCGGTGAACGATATTGATGTGTTCAGCCAAGATTTAGGCTTCATTGCCATTGCCAACGAAGATAACACCGCCTTAGAGGGCTTTAACCTGGTGGTGGGCGGTGGCATGGGGTGCACCCATGGGGAACTTAACACCTACCCACGCCTTGGGGATGTGATTGGCTTCTTCCGCCCTGAGGATATGCTGAAAGTGGCCGAGGCAGTGGTGGGGATTCAGCGCGATCACGGCAACCGAGAGGATCGCAAACAAGCACGCTTTAAATATACCGTGGATCGCCTTGGAGTTGAGTGGATTAAAGAAGAGGTGGAGCGCCGCTCTGGCGTTACCCTGGCCCCTGAGCGGCCCTACCACTTCACCCAAAACGGGGATCGTTACGGCTGGATAGAGCAGCGAGATGGCCATTGGCAACACACAGTGTTTGTGGAAAACGGCCGCTTAACCCGCCAGCACCGTGGTGGCATTCGCGCCATTGTGGAGGCAAAACTGTGCGGGGATATTCGCCTCACCACCAACCAAAACCTCATTGTGGCGGGGGTGGCTCCTGAAAATAAACCCAAGGTGGAGGCACTCTTAGCAGAATGTGGTTTGGGCCCTCGCAATACCTCTGCCATTCGCTTGAATGCCATGGCCTGTGTGGCCTTACCCACCTGTGGCT
>CALEAR010000376.1 GCA_937943665.1 uncultured Alcanivoracaceae bacterium | reverse complement strand
GAACGTTTTTCTTGGTGGAGTGCTGAGGCCATGGATTTTTGGCTACAGCATGTGCGCCCCCATTGGTCGCTTTATCGTGCCTATGCGCTGGTGCAAGAGCGTTATTCCGTGGCAAAAGAGGCGGAGGCTATTGTGCTAAAGCCTAACCGGCATGTGCCACCGTGCCAGCCTGGCCAATACGTTAGTGTAACCCTAGAAGTGAATGGGGTACGCCGTAAGCGCTATTACAGCCCCACTGTGTTACCTGATGGAAGATGGCAAATTACCGTGCGTCGCGTGGCGAATGGGCAGGTGAGCGGTTGGATCCATGAGCATTTAACCCGTGGCGCAGTGGTGGAGTTAGGTTGCCCTGCTGGTGAATTTCATCAGGTGGATCCGCAACAACCCATTTTGCTGATGGCGGCAGGCTCAGGGATTACTCCCATGTATAGCTTGCTTAGCCATTGGCTTGGTGAGCAAGGTCTTAGCACGCCTATTCACTTGCACTATTGGGCCTCAAGAAGGGAACAGTTGTGCTTTCATGGGGCGTTTGAATCCTGGGCTCAGCAGCACCAAGGGTTCGAGTATTTCCCTTACCTCACCCAAGACACTGAGCTCCTGCCCCATGAGCGGCAGGGGCGGTTTGATCTTGCCACTTTTAAGCAGCAATACCCTAATCTTTCTTCGTTTCAGTTGGTGGCTTGTGGGCCGTTCGGGTTTGTTCAGCAGGTGCAGGCATTGCAACCCTTAGTGGCCCAATGGCATAGCGAAAGCCATGAAGTACCTAAGGCTCAAGGACCGGAAGGTGAGCGTTTCGTAACACTGATGAAAACCGGTAAAACTGTTGCCGTGCCGGCGAATAAAACCCTCTTGGAAGGCCTAGAAGACGCAGGGGTGGAGGTGCCCTTTGGATGCCGTCGTGGGGTATGTAATACCTGTAGTTGTCAGCGTGTGGAGGGTGCCACCAAGCATTTGGTGTCTGCTCACACCACCGAGGGTGATGGCGTTATACAACTTTGTGTCAGCCAGGCCATGAGCAATCTCCAGTTGAACCTATAACCGAATCGAGAAATCTATGAAGCAGGTGAGTAAGAGTAGAACCCTTTCTTCTGAGGAATTAGAGGCTTTTGGCAAAGAGCTAGATGCCTTGCAGGCGGAGGTGAGAGCGGATCTTGGTGAAAAAGATGCGGCTTACATTAAGCGTATTTGGCGCCTAGTGCGTTATAGCAGCGCTGCTGGGCGTGGTTTATTGTTTTTAGGTTGGATGTGGCCCTGTTGGGTGCTAGGTACCTTGTTACTGGCATTGGCTAAAATCGTGGAGAACATGGAGCTAGGGCACAATGTGATGCATGGACAATATGACTGGATGAACGATCCGCGCTTTAATGGCCAGCGTTATGAGTGGGATGTGGTGGGCACCAGCGATAACTGGCGTTACACCCATAACTATAAACACCACACTTATACCAACGTAAAGGGCGTGGATGATGATATTGGCTATGGTGTTTTACGTTTGTTCCCTGAACAAAAGTGGCATCCAGCTAACTTATTTCAACCTTTTTATGCCGTGATTTTTGCACTTTTATTTCAATGGGGTGTGGCGGTGCAGCGCCTGCGCATAGGACGCTTGTTCATTGGCCGCATCACTGGCAAGCAACTTTATGAGGAATTCAAGCCCACAGGACGCAAAATTAAACAGCAACTTATTAAAGATTATGTGGTGTTTCCTGCCATTGCCCTGGTGTTTTTTGTTCCTGTGCTACCGGTATTTTTAGGGAATTTAGTGGCCAATGGTATTCGCAACCTATGGACTTATATGATTATTTTTTGCGGTCACTTCACCGCAGATGTGGAGTTGTTTGATAAGTCTGTGCTAGAGAAGGAAAGCCGTGGCCACTGGTATATGCGCCAGTTGCGTGGTTCATCCAACATCACAGGCAGCGCTTGGTTTCACTTGTTATCGGGTAACTTAAGCCATCAAATTGAGCATCACTTGTTCCCAGATATTCCTGCTAACCGCTATGCCGAAATGGCTCCAAAGGTGCGTGAAATCAGTGAACGATACGGACAACATTACAACACTGGCCCTTTGTGGAAGCAGTTTGGGCAAGTGTTGTGGCGAATTCTGCGTCACTCCTTTCCTAGTGAAGTCAGGCCCCCACAAAATCAGTTAATGACAGAAAAATAAAATAACTGGCCAAAGCCAACCTTAGGGTTGGCTTTTTTTAATGTTAAAAAACGGAGAAAAGTGGCAGAAACCACGCCCAAAGGTGGTTATACCTGTGGATGCGCTGTATTCTAAGCCGCAATGAAGAACGCTAGCTGATCGCTGTGTTTCGAGGTGAAAGAATAGGGGTATGAATATGACAACAGCCATTGCGTGGTCCATCGATGTGTTGGAAGGTTGGGAAGCCAGAGAACATGGTGATGTGGCGGTGTTTGTGCGCCCCGAAGGTGTGGGTGTGCTGCAGGTGGTGAGCTACGAACAGGATGAAGATGTGACGCCAGAGGACCTTGAGGACCTTGCGCAGGAACATGTTCAAAACAACCATGGCAGCACTCATGTTGAAGTGGGTGATTTTACTGGCACTTTATATACCCTGCGTGAGGATGGGGAATATTGGCAGTTTTGGTATTTAGCTGCAGACCGTTTGGCGGTGGTGCTTACCTATAACTGCGCTGAAGAAGATCGCAATGTGGAAATTGATGAAGTGAGAGAAATGGTGGCTTCCTTGATGCTGGAGTACTTTGACGAGGAAGAGTGATGCTTGCGGCATTTTCCACAGCACCTGTTTTTACAGCGCAAGCTATTTATGCCCTTGAACAACAGCTAAGGGGTGTGAGCGAGGATTCTTGGTGGCTTATCCGTAAGGCGGGGGAAGCCTTGGCAGATCATATTCAACAACAATGGCCACAGGAGAGCCCAGTGGCCATTTTTTGTGGGCCAGGAAATAACGGCGCTGATGGCTACTATGCCGCCAAGGTGTTGCACGCCAGAGGGGTTGAAGTGCAACTGGTGTGGGTGGGGGGTGCAGGGCATCATGTGAGTCAGCATCAATATGCCCAGGAGCAGTGCACTATTCCTGTGATTGATGCACAAGTGGCGCTGCGTACTGCCCGCCTGATTGTGGATGCCATTTTAGGTAATGGGGCAAGGGCTCAGGCCCTACCGGTTGCCATGGTTCAGGTGGTGCAAGCCATTAATGCTGCTGGTTTGCCCATATTGGCTGTGGATTTGCCCACAGGGGTTACTGATACGGGTGGGGTGCAAGAGGTGGCAATAAAAGCCCATCACACCATGGCTTTCATTGGTTACCGTCTCGCTCATGTTACTGGAGTGGCCGTAGATTATTGCGGTCAAGTGGTCTTGAATTCCCTCGGCGTGGATGTGACACAAGCCCCGTCATTGGCCACGCTTTTAATAAGGCAAACTGGGGCTTTATTCTCCCCGCGTCAATTAAGTGCCCATAAAGGAACACAGGGGCATGTGCTAGTGGTGGGCGGTGATAAGGGAATGGGAGGAGCAGCCCTCTTGGCCGGTAGTGCAGCCTTGCATGGAGGAGCGGGTAAGGTAACGGTATTAACCCAGGAAGCCCATGTGGCGAGTTTTCTTGTGCGTCAGCCAGAAATAATGGTGCATGGCGTAACGGCAAACACCGATATTTCTCCATGGTTGGCTAAGGCAGATGCGGTGGTGCTAGGCCCAGGGCTTGGCAGGCAGCCATGGGGGCGAGCATTGGCTCAGCAGGCGCTGTTGGCGCCGTGCCCTTTATTGTGTGATGCTGATGGGCTGTATTGGCTTGATGCCTGCAACGACTTAAAACGGCCCCATGCCACAGTGGTAACACCTCACCCTGGGGAGGCAGCTACCTTGTTAAACCGTAAGACAGCATGGGTGCAAACGCACCGAAGGCAGGCTTTAGAAAGCCTAATGAACAAAACCCAAGCGGTGGTAGTCTTAAAGGGAAATGGCACCATGGTTTCAAGGGAGGAAGCTGGGCCATTGGTGCTTGGTTGCGGTAATCCAGGAATGGCAGTGGCAGGCATGGGTGATGTGCTAAGCGGTGTCATTGGCGCCTTGCTGGCACAAGGCATGCCTGCTGAACATGCGGCCACCTTGGGTGCTTGGTGGCATAGTTATACTGCCGATGTGTTAGCACAACAACAAGGTGAAGTGGCTTTGTTACCCACCAAGGTCATAGCCGCGCTGAAGGAGACATGGAGCAATGCAAGAAGTTAAAGTGCTGTTGCCCAATGAGGCACAAGCCACAGTTGCCTTAGGGGAACAGTTGGCCACCCATTTGCCTTTGGGGTCGGTGGTGTTTTTACATGGGCAATTAGGCGCGGGGAAAACCACTTTGGTGCGCGGGTGCCTACGCGCTTTTGGTTTTCATGGTGCGGTGAAAAGCCCCACCTACACCTTAGTGGAGCCCTATGACTTCGCCGATAAAGCGGTATACCATTTTGATTTAT
>CALEAR010000375.1 GCA_937943665.1 uncultured Alcanivoracaceae bacterium | reverse complement strand
TGTCGAAATTTGCACGAGAGGCATATACAGCCGCTGGTTGGCGCATTGGTGGATTTCTGGTAAGGCGTTGAGCAGCTCTTGTGCTGTGTAATGGCCAGTGCGGTAGTGGCGCAATTCATCCCGCAGGGGGTGATGGGCGGAAATGGTGCCGCCTAAGGCAAATAGGGAAATGTTGGGCTTGCCCATGGAAACTCCTTCATTGTTAAGCTTTTCCACATTCTAGTGGGGAAACAAGAAGTTATCAGCCAGGGCAAGCAGGGTTAATTAAGAATAAAGCGCGCCATGGTGTGAATAGCGTGATCTGCTTCTTTCAGCATACGTGCATGTAAGGGAAACACATGCCACATGTGCTCATAGAGCCAAGTTTCAGTGGCCACTTGTGCTTGTTGTAGCTTCTCTGCTAGCGCTCTTACATCTGCAAGCAGTATTTCCTCTGTGCCCACTATCAGAAGGGCAGGAGGTAACCCTGTTAAATCCCCTAAGGCGGGCGATATGCCGCTATGGCTAAGGGGCATTTGGCCGGCGTAGCCTTTAGCTGCGGCAGTTAAACCTTCCCAAGTGAGCATGGCGTCCTTGGGTTGGTTCGGTGCGGCTTGGTGAGGATGGGTTAAATCCGCCCATGGAGAAAGCAACACTATGCCCTTAGGTAAGGGAAGTTTTTCAGCTTTTAGGCGCAGCATTAGGCTTAAGGTTAAGCCGCCGCCAGCGGAATCCCCTGCCACTGTGAGTTGTTCAGGGGATACTCCTTGGCTCAGTAGGGCTTGATAACAAGCAAGAGCATCCTCTAGCGCCGCAGGAAAGGGGTGCTCCGGTGCGAGGCGATAATCAGGCACCCACACTGTGCTTTTACTGGCTTGAGCTAAGTGGCTGGTGAGGGAAGCATGGGTGTTAGGGGAGCCTGCAGTGTACGCACCCCCATGAAGATAAAGCACTGTTGTGGCTTGTTCAGAATCACCATAACGTAAGGCAGGCACTCCATTGAGTTCAGCCTTGGTGGGCTTGATGCCACGGGCGTTTAAGGTACTTAAGGAGGCCAACTCTAAGCCGCGGCGCCGCAGACCTGGGCTAATGTGTGGTGCGAACAGGGGTTTTACCGCGAGCCGTAAAGCCCCTGATAACACGCCACGCAGTAAGGCAGAGGAAGTGGCTTTATGCTGTTTCAAAGTGGTAGTCCTCTGGGTTAACACGTTGGGTGAGGGCACGGTATTTAAAGGTGAAAGTGGGCCAGTTGTTAGTGTTTTTGCCGGAGGCGTTTTGGTACCAACTGGTGCAACCCGCTTGCCACACAGTGCCTTGGATTTGTTGCTGGATTTCTTGGTTATAGGCACGCATGGGGCTTTCTTTAACATCAATGGCTAAAGCCTTGCGCTCTTTCACCGCTTTTACGCAGCGCAGCACATAATCAAATTGGCTTTCTAGCATATAAATAATGGAGTTGTGCCCGAGGTTGGTGTTGGGGCCGTATAAAATAAAGAGGTTGGGAAAGCCCGCCACTGAAACGCCTTTATAAGCTTCAGCACCTTCGCGCCAGGCTTCTTGTAGGCTTTTGCCTGCACGCCCTGTGACTTCAATGGGGCTAAGGAAATCCGCCGCCTTAAAGCCAGTGCCAAAAATAATAACATCCGCTTGGTACTCCACACCGTTGCTCGTTTTAATGCCCTTGGGGGTAACGGTATCAATACCATGGGTTTCCACGGTAACGTGGGGCTTCACTAAGGCAGGATAATAGTTATTAGACAGTAAAATACGCTTACAGCCCATGGGGTAATCAGGGGTGAGCTTTTCACGCAGGGCTTCATCTTTCACCTGCTGGCGTAAGAAGCGGCGGAATCGAGCTTCAAACAATTTCATAGTGTGTTTGTGCAAGGCACCAAAGCCAAGTACACGCGTTTCGTAGGCACTGTATAAGCCTAAACGTTCAAGGGCCCGTAGCACCGGTAAACGGGAGAGCAAAGCGGTTTCAGCCTTAGAGTACTTACGGTCTGGCTTAGGCAGCACATAGGGCGCAGAGCGCTGGAAGAGCACCACTTGTGCCGCTGTCTTAGCCACTTCAGGCACAAATTGAATAGCACTTGCACCGGTGCCCACCACTGCCACTTTTTTGCCGCTGAGATCAAATTTCTTGGGCCAGCGTGCGGAGTGGAAGCTTAAGCCTTCGAAGGTATCTAACCCCTTTAATGGAGGAATCGAAGGCACACTGAGCTGACCTGTGGCGGCCACTACATAACGGCATTCGAACAGGTGGCCATCGCTGGTATGGATTTGCCAAAGGGCACGCTTTTCATCGTAGTGACAAGAGGCCACTTCTGTGTTGAATTGGCAAAGTTTATCCACGCCATACTTGGCGGCCACCTGTTGTTGGTAAGCCAGAATATCTTTTTGTGGCGCAAACCGACGCGACCAAGGGTAATTCTTTTCAAAGGAGTAGGAGTACAGGTGCGAAGGCACATCACAGGCTGCACCGGGATAGGTGTTATCTCGCCAGCAACCGCCAAGGCCATGGGCTTTTTCTAAGATTTTAATATCGCGGTGGCCGGCTTTTTGTAGTTGTATGGCCATGCCAATACCGCCAAAACCACTACCAATAATGATGAATTCGTGAAAGGTTGCCATAAGTCTCTCAAACCAATAATGGGGAGAATCATCATAGCCAAGGCCGTGCAGATGCGTTAGTTTGATAACGGACAAATAATTGTGAATTTCGGACAAGGCAATAAGGTCAGTGAGCGAACTAGATCATCAAAGAGGTATTGTGAGCGCCCAGCTGTGCTAGCCAATACCGGTATTTCCATGGCCACCTTGGGTAACCCCCATAGCCGCATATTGGCTCGGCAGGAGTTGCAGCTCATACAGAATGTGATCCGCCATGTGCCTGAGCCTGTGGGCCTTGGGCTCCGGCTCGGGCAGCGCTATCGCTTGGCCAATTATGGTGTGTTTGGCTTTGGGCTAAGTAGCAGTGCCACCTTGCAAAAGGCGGCCCTCTTTGGGTTGCGTTTTATTGGCTTAAGTTATGCCTTTTCTCAGTTTGAGCTGAGATTTACCCCAGAGCGAGTGCAGGTGCACTTTAGTGCCCATAAAGTGCCCCAAGAGGTGCGGAGCTTTGTGATAGAAAGAGATATGAGCGCCCTGATGAGCCTAGTGAAAGAAGTAACGGGTAAGCCCCAACGCTGCGAGCGCGTGTACTTCACCCATGGGGAAAGCGCAGCCTTTGCTTGGGCGAAGGCGCATTTTGGTGTGGCACCGCAGGGAGCGCAAGCCCAAAATATGGCGGAGATTCCATTAAAGGTGTTTTATCAGCCATTACCCCAAGCGGATGCGGCCACCCACCAGCTGTGCACCAAAGAGTGCCAAGCCTTATTGGCGCAGCTTCAACAACAGCAACGCTGGGCCGAAAGGGTGCGCCATGTGTTAGAAACCGCCCCCAGTTTAGCTACTACCATGGAAGAGGTGGCACAACGTTTATTTGTCTCTAGCCGAACGTTACGGCGGCATTTAAGGGCTGAAAATACCAACTTCAGAGAATTGCTGGAAACCGTGCGTGAAGACCACGCAAAGCATCTTCTGGAATCTTCTTCAAAAAGTGTAAAGCAAGTGGCGGAGGCAGTGGGCTATCAGGAACCTGCAAGCTTTGTGCATGCCTTTAAACGATGGACAGGGTTCACCCCAGGACAATGGCGCGAAGCCCAAGGGAACTCCCCTAAACAGTGAGGCGTTTTGTAAGTCTTTGATGGGGTTTGTGCCAATAGGGTTTAACTCTGTTACACTACTCGGCCTTACAAAGCAGGCTGTTATGGATAACGGCATAACAAAAGACGCAGAAAATGCGCATTTCACTTTCAGCCCTTGGTACTTATGTGGGCTGTGTCATGAGTTGCTAGCTGCCTAGCAACTGTAACTAAACAGCATTATTTGTTTGTCAGCGCTGTTTAGCGTTAATAGAGAAGAGGTATTTTTATGTCTTCAGCGAATGTGATTCCGGTGGACAATACGGGTGCGCCTTTTTCAGAAACCACACGGTTTCAGGTGTATACCCATCGCCACTTGGATAAAATTAAACCCCTACAAAAACTCACGCCGGAGCAACGCTTCGAAATGGAAGTGGTCTCTAATGTGTTGCCTTTCCGCGTGAATGATTATGTGATCAATGAGCTCATTGATTGGGATAATATTCCCAATGATCCCGTCTTCCAACTCACCTTTCCACAGCGGGGCATGTTGGATCCGAAGGATTTCGATCGCATGGCTGATTTGCTGAAATCCGGCGCGGATCGTCAACAAATCAGCGCTCTGGCGAAAGAAATTCAAGCTGGGCTAAACCCGCATCCCGCGGGGCAGCAAGAAATGAACGTGCCCATGCTAAATGGCCAACCCCTAGAGGGCATGCAGCACAAGTACCGTGAAACGGTTTTGTTTTTCCCTAGCCAAGGTCAGGTATGCCATAGCTATTGCACCTTCTGTTTCCGTTGGGCACAGTTTGTGGGGGATAAAGATCTACGCTTTGCCTCTAATGAAGCGGATCTCCTTCATGCTTACTTGGCTGAGCACAAGGAAGTAACGGATTTATTGCTCACCGGTGGCGATCCAATGGTGATGAAAACCCGCCATGTGGTGAACTATCTTGAGCCTTTGCTTAACCCCGAACTTGAACACTTACAAACCATCCGTATTGGTACTAAATCGCTCACCTTCTGGCCACAGCGTTTTGTTACCGATGATGACGCAGATGAGCTATTAGCCCTGTTTGAAAAGCTTGTGAAGGGCGGTAAACACCTTGCCTTTATGGCGCACTTTAACCACTGGCAAGAAATGGAAACCCCCATTGTGCGCGAGGCCATTCGTCGTATTCGCGCCACCGGTGCCATTATTCGTTGTCAGGCGCCCTTGGTGCAGCACATTAATGATGACCCAGCAGTGTGGGAACGCATGTGGCGCACTCAAGTGAAGCTTGGCATGGTGCCTTATTACATGTTTGTGGAGCGCGATACGGGGGCTAAACGTTATTTTGAAGTGCC
>CALEAR010000374.1 GCA_937943665.1 uncultured Alcanivoracaceae bacterium | reverse complement strand
TGATGCGTCTGGGCGTGCACAACGCATTGCTCGCTTGTGCGGACAACAATTTTTTGAGCAGTCCGTGCCTGTGGAAGTGGAAGCCTCGGGGCTGCGTCTTCATGGGTGGATGGGGCTACCCACTTTTTCTCGCTCTCAAGCAGATATGCAGTACTTTTATGTGAATGGTCGCGTGGTGAAGGATCGTGTGGTGAGCCATGCGGTACGCCAAGCCTATCGTGATGTGCTATATCAAAACCGACACCCTGCCTATGTGTTGTATTTAGAGCTTGATCCAGCGTTGGTGGATGTGAACGTGCATCCCACAAAATCTGAGGTGCGTTTTCGAGAGCAGCGCATGGTGCATAATTTTCTTTATAGCACCTTGCATCGCACCATTGCGAACTTATCACCAGAGGCGGCGCCTGCACCGGAAGTGAAAGTGGTGGAAAGCACACCTGAGCATCAGCACAGCGGCATTACACCAAGCCAGGGTGGGCTGACACTAGTGCCACCTCGTGTGAATGTGGGTTCCCATGAGGCAGGCGCCTCTTTTTCGGCTTCTCGTTTTCAGGGCGATGGCCATGAATATGCGCGGGCCTATGGAGCGCTCACTACCACAGCAGATAAACCAACTATTCACCCTGAAGTGGCTGAAAGCGCGCAGTCTTCTACTCCCTCAGGAATGCCACCCTTAGGGTTTGCCCTTGGGCAGCTCCATGGTATTTATATTGTGGCCCAAAATGCAGAGGGGCTTGTGCTAGTGGATATGCATGCCGCCCATGAGCGTATTACCTATGAGCGGTTAAAGAATTCATGGCACGCTGCGCGCGTGCAATCCCAGCCGTTATTAGTGCCGCATTCTTTAGCGGTGTCCACAAAGGAAGCGGATCTGGTGGAGAGTTCCCAAGCCTTGTTTGAGCAGCTAGGTTTTGAAGTGGCACAAGTGGGCCCGGAAAGCATTGTGATTAAGGCTATTCCCGCTTTATTGCGTGGTGCTGATGTGGAAGCACTGATTCGTGATGTGCTAGCAGACTTGGTGATCCATGGCGTATCCACTCGTGTGGAGGGTGAAATTGATGAGTTGCTTTCCAGTATGGCTTGCCATGGTAGTGTGAGGGCTAATCGTCGTTTAAGCCTTGATGAAATGAATGCATTGCTTCGTGATATGGAAGCCACGGAGCGTAGTGGCCAGTGTAACCACGGTCGCCCCACTTGGATGCAGTTCACCATGAAGCAGCTGGATAAATTATTTTTGCGTGGTCAGTAGTATGCAGCAACCGGTGGTATTACTCATGGGGCCCACTGCGGCAGGTAAAACGGCCGTGGCCATAGAGTTGGCTCAACGCTATCCCTTCGAGCTTATTAATGTGGATTCTGCCTTAGTGTACCGTGGCTTGAATATAGGAGCTGCGCGTC
>CALEAR010000373.1 GCA_937943665.1 uncultured Alcanivoracaceae bacterium | reverse complement strand
AACCTAGGTTGAGATTTCACGGGTGGTACCGTATTAGAACTAGAGGCACCTCAAGATCTCGAGCTTGATGAGGTGCGTCAGGCGCTCGAAGCTGGTGGTTACGGCGACGCGGTGGCGCAACACTTTGGTGGCTCCAAGGAAGTGATGGTGCGTATTCCCCCGCGCAAAGAAGCCGCCGAGGGTGAGACGGCCGAGGAAGCCGCTGCCAGTGCCGCCGCCGATAATGAAGGGGATCGTGTGGGCCAAGAAGTGTTTGAGCTATTAGCTCAAGATATCGATGGCCTAGAGCTTGTGCGCAAGGAGTTTATTGGGCCGCAAGTGGGCGATGAATTGCGAGATCAATCGGGGCTTGCCATCTTAATTGCCATTGGCATGATGATGCTGTACCTCTGGTTCCGCTTCACCAACAAGCTTGGGGTGGCGGCGGTGAGCGCCCTTGCCCACGACGTGATTATCGTGCTCGGTGTGTTCTCCTTCTTCCAGATTCCCTTTGATTTAACCGTGCTAGCAGCGGTATTAGCGGTGGTGGGTTATTCCATTAACGATACCATCGTAATTGCGGACCATATTCGTGAGGATTTCCGCAATTCACGTTTAAGTGAACCTGTGGAGCTTATTGACCGCGCTATAAACCGTACCCTAAGCCGTACCATGATCACAGGGCTTACCACCTTGTTTGTGTTGATGGCTCTGTTCTTGTTTGGCGGCGAAATGATCCGCGGTTTCTCCTTGGCGTTAATCATCGGGGTGGTGGTGGGAACCTATTCTTCTATTTATGTGGCGAACGGCTTGCTACTGCTGATGAAGGTGACGAAAGAGGATTTCATTCCTCCAGAGGTGAAAGACGAAGTGGATGATATGCCCTAAGTGGGCAAAGAAAACGGCCAGGCGTCATGCCTGGCCGTTTTTTTATGTGTGACTATTAATGTGGGCGCTTAAAGAAGCACACATTAGCCACGGGAAACTGTACTTCCCACTGCCATTGTTTGGCGAGCCAACGAAAGGTGCTAGGTTGGTAAAAACCAATGTGGGTGGGGTCGCGCGCATAGTACCACTCTGGAAATTGCTCAGGAGGCACGCGCCAGCCTGTCATAATGGCCAGTATGCCGCCGGGCTTTACCAAACGCTGTAATAGTGCCCAGGTGGCGGCGGGGTGGCGTAAATGTTCCACCACTTCCGTGGCAGTGATGAAATCATAGGTGTGCTTTAGTAGTGCCTCATTGGGGAAGAACAGGGGGTCATAATAGGCACAAGGAAATCCTTTTTGTGTGAGGTGGTGCGCTAAGGCAGGGCCGGGGCCGCAACCCACATCAAGGCCTTGCGCCCGCTTGGGTAGCAGGGCCATGAGTGGATTGCTTAAGCGGCTTAAAAACGTCAGGTACTGAGGGTCATCAATGCGATTATCGTGCAAATGATAGTGGCTAGCTTCCTCTTCCTCGCTAAGCCATTGTGAAGGGGAAAGGTAGGTGTATTGGCAGCGATCACAGAACCAATAGTGGCCATGGGCCAGTTGGGCAAAGGGCAGGCTGTTAGCTTGTAAGCACAGAGGGCAGGTGGTGTCCTCTGTGCTATGAGAGTTAACGCTTGAGGCCATCGGTGAGGTGTGGCTGCAAGGTTTGCAGAAGTGCTTTAAACACCTTGGGGCTGCCAGCCACTATGTTGCCATTATCTAAATAGCGGTGGCCTCCGGTGAAATCACCCACTAACCCCCCAGCTTCTGTGATAAGTAGTGCGCCTGCGGCAATATCCCAGGATTGCAAACCGTATTCCCAGAAACCATCTAAGCGACCTGCGGCTACCCAAGCTAAATCTAAAGCTGCAGAACCCGCCCGGCGAATGCCAGCGGTTTTTTGCATCATATCACCAAGCATATTTAGGTAGGCTTCTTGATGCTGCATTTGATCCGGACGAAAGGGGAAGCCGGTACCAATTAAGGTGCCCTGCAAGCCGTTGCGGCGAGGCATGCGCAGACGACGGCCATTGAGCGTGGCGCCACGACCACGGCTAGCGGTAAATTCTTCTTCTCGCATGGGGTCATACACCACGGCATGCTCCACTCGCCCATCTTTGGTGAGGGCAATGGAAACAGCAAATTGGGGTAATCCGTGAATAAAGTTGGTGGTGCCGTCTAATGGATCAATAATCCATTGCCAGCGGGCATCTTCGCCTTTGCCCTCAATAGCACCACTTTCTTCGGCTAAAAAACTATGAGTGGGATAGGAACGTTGCAGGGTTTCTAGCACTAGGGCTTCTGCAGCACGATCCACTTGTGTCACAAAATCGTTATGACCTTTGTTTTCGACAGCGATATGGCGGGCATTATCAACGTTACGGCGTAAAAACTCACCGGCTCGTCGAGCAGCACGCAAAGCGATATTGACTTGCGGGGCGTACATAGGCGTTTAGTATCTTAAAGAACAATGGGAATGTGGCTATGCCACAGGTTATGAATCAGCGAACCTGCAAGTATAACCCGTTATGAGTGCCCTGCAAAGCTAGCAATGAGGGGGAAGTGTTTTGTACACTGCAACTTTTTGCGGAGTCGTGCCATGGCCTCTTTTCCCATAAACCAATGTCGTGTGGTGATGGTGGAAACCACCCACGCGGGCAATATCGGTGCTGCTGCTCGCGCCATGAAAACCATGGGGTTGGAGCAGTTGCATTTGGTGCGCCCCTTAGCCTTCCCCAGTGTGGAAGCCACAGCACGTGCCAGTGGGGCGGGGGATATTTTGCAACGGGCGGTGGTACACGATTCCTTAGAAGAGGCCTTGGCGGATACCACTTGGGTGTTTGGTGCTAGTGCGCGCCGGCGAACCCTGCCCTGGCCCTGTGTTACGCCGCGGCAAATGGGGCAGATGGTGTCTCAGCATCCCGTGAGCGGGCAGGTGGCTATTGTATTTGGCCGTGAAGCACGAGGCCTTACGAATGAGGAGCTCGAACAGTGCCATTATCACGTTACCATTCCCACCAATGAAGCCTATGGTGTGCTCAACATTAGTGCGGCTATTCAAGTGCTATGCTATGAGCTGCGTATGGCATTGGTGGGGGAGGAGCTGCCTCCCTTGCCAGGCCCACAAATGCATTTGCCCCCTGTGGCCTGGGATGAGCCTCCCGTGGATCAAGCCAGTATGGAGCTGTTTATTGCTCATTTTGAACGAGTACTTGAGCAAGCGGGGTTTTTGGATCCTAGGTATCCGGCCAAGGTAATGCCACGCTTACGACGTATGTTCCTGCGTTTGCACATGGATAAAACAGAAATGGGAATCATGCGTGGCGCCTTAAAGGCCATTGAGCGCAAGCTGAGCCAATAGTTGACTGATTTAGTCGGGTTTAGGTATCATGGTGCCATCCTCTAATGCCGAGACAAACCATGCGTTTAACCACAAAAGGCCGCTACGCGGTCACAGCCATGTTAGATTTAGCCTTCCATGCTGAGGCAACGCCTGTGCCTCTGGCGGATATTTCTGAGCGTCAGAGTATTTCGGTATCTTACTTAGAACAGTTGTTTGCTAAACTTCGCCGCCGCGGTTTAGTGGTGAGCGTGCGTGGCCCCGGTGGCGGATATCACCTTAATCAACCAAAGGAATCCATTACTGTGGCTGATATTATTGCCGCAGTGGATGAGTCCGTGGATGCCACCCGTTGTGGTGGGGAAGGGGATTGCCAACAAGGTGCCATGTGCTTAACTCACTATTTATGGTGCGAAGTGTCGGAAAAGCTGCAGGATTTATTAAGTAGCATTACATTGGCGAGCTTGGCTTCCCGTGAGGAAGTGCAGCGCATTGCTGCACGCCAAAGCCCCCGTTCAAAGCGTGCTAATGCCATTCCCATTTGAATCTGGGGACTTTATGGCCTTTTATCGGCTTTATGGTTCCCTCTTTTATCCTCCTATCTAGAGTGGATATGGAAATACTCCACCTGTCGGCCAATTCTTTTTTAGAAAGCAACGTCTTTTCCACGTCGGCCCTCCTTTCCTAGTTTCCTTTAAGCAACTTTTTCGGTAACTTCAGTTTTAGCTACAGCTAGGTGTGAAGCATGAGGATGCTCTGCACCTGGATAAACTTTGAGTCGATTCATGCGACCGCGCTGGAGTTTATTTTTTGGCAACATACCCTTAATTACTTTG